>JABLXP010000054.1 GCA_013178045.1 Bacillota bacterium | reverse complement strand
GCAATATTATGCAATATTATCACTTGTATAATTTTTCTGATATTTTCCCCCAAAAATTTTTCTTCCTACCGAGGGAAGAAGATTTCATTTAAGAAAAATGTCAGTTACTCGATTACCGCCAAAATATCTCCCTGGTTGACTACATCTCCTACCCTGCACTTTATTTCTTTTACGGTGCCACTGGCAGGAGCATAGATCGGGTTCTCCATTTTCATCGATTCCAGGATGATTACTTCGTCGTCTTCTTTTACTGTCTCTCCAACTTTAATCATGATGTCGACGATTTTTCCTACCATCGGAGCTGTAATTTCTGTCATTGCTATCCTCTCCTCCTTCGAAAATCTCCTTAACTCCTAACTAAATTTTTGTTAATTTTAAGCCACTGTCTTACTAAACCATCAACCGTTGGGGGTCAATCTTTGTTGTAAGAATATGTAGTACCTCTGCATCAGGTGGTTCAGATTCAACGGCCCGGGATATATCCAGTTCGAAACCAGTGTTATCCTGAATTTGTTGTGGGGTAACCCCCGGAAAATACTCTGCTAGATACATCCGCTTGGTCTTTTCATCAAATCGCATAATCCCTAACTCGGTAATCACTACCTGCGGCCCTTTATTAGGTAGACCCAGTTTTGCCCGTCCATCAGGACCATCGATCCAGCCCGGACTGGTGATATAATCAACTTTTTCACAGAAGCGACGTTTCTGGTGCTGCATTATGATGATGGTGTCACAGTAAGTCGCGATGCCGTTGGCGCCACCACTGCCGGTGAACCTGACCGCCGCGTGGTAATAATCACCGATGGCCGTCGAGTTCAAGTTCCCGTAGGGATCGATTTGGGCTCCACCCAGGAAACCAATATCGACTTTATTCTTTTTAAGAGAATTAGTTTGAAAACCGAAATATCGGTACTGTGGCCACAACGCGGAGGCACGGTAAGAAATCCTCAGGTCAGACACACTGGTCGGCACTTCTTGTGGACCGCCATCGATCATGCCCGTCTCAAAAATCAAAACCGCATTGGGGGCAGTTGTATTCTTAGCCAGCGCTGTGCCAATTAACGGTAACCCCGTGCCAACAATACAAACCTGACCGTCCTTGATCTGGCGAGCTACGGCCACAGCCATCATTTGTTTAGTCGTCCATTCGGCCATTGTGTTCACCTCCTCTTTAGTCCGGGGACATATCCGTACCCCGGTCTTACCCGCAGGTTGATTAGGCGGGAAGCGCCAAGTTTATCCAGGTATTCGAAATGATCTTTGGGGCCGTACACCCACTCATCAAGAAACTGTTTGAACAGTTCGTCGTCGCCGCTTATCCTATCATACATGCGGAAAAAGAGTGCATCATAATCGTAGTAGTTAGCGCATTGGGACGGGTGAGCCCCATAGGGAACATGTACAACTGCATCAGGAACAACATTGGGAATTTGGTTCAACCAAGGTTCGTGGCGCAGTTCCTCAGGATGGACTAATTCCTCGCAAGTAATAACACAATTAGTTGCTGCCATCGCCAACTCAATATCATTAAAGACAGGTCCCTCGATCCGAGCAGTTCCGTCAGGCGCTGCTTTTTGTACATGGATAATTGCCACATCAATTTTCGGAGTAGGAATAAAACAAAACTCTTCTTCAGGATTAAAAGGATTCCTGTCTACAATCAATTTTCGGGACGGTAATTTTGGATCGTTTCGCCAAACTTCTTCGGGAATTCCCCACTTATTCACCATATCTGAGCCCAACATGTTCTTAACCGCTACAAAGGGTAAACCTAGCGCAGCAGCATGGTAAAGTATTGTCTGAACGTCTAATGAGTAGTCTTCCCACAGGATTTTTCCTTCTTGAACGTACTTCCGAAATCGCCGGCAAACCTGAGAAAAACCAGAGTTGGCCACATAGCTGTTGAACAACACCTTAACACAGCCAGCTCCAATCAGCATGTCAACATCTCCGGCCGCGGCTCCAGTTTCAATATATAAGTCTTTTTTACCCTGTCTGATAATCTCTCGCACCGCCGCGTACGGTTTCTTATTGGTCACGAAACCGCCGAATGCGATGCAGTCGCCATCACGAACAAACTTACTAATGGCTTCTTCCAGGGTCATGACTTTGTTTTGAACGTTCATTGTTACACCCCC
>JABLXP010000053.1 GCA_013178045.1 Bacillota bacterium | reverse complement strand
GGTGCCAATATTTGACCACCTGTGGGGTGGCTGTCAAGGCCGCTGCCTTGATGCTGATGTTTTGAACGGTGAGGTCTCATAGCGGAAAAAATTTTTGTGGAGATACCTACTAGATCTTGACACGGACATATCCTACTTACTTGTTGTTTGCAATATACTAGTTTGCAATATACTAATAGTGTTAATTTATAGTTAATTTTCTTCGACACCCGAATTAATTTTCCTGCTATTTATTTACGTATTTTAAAAATTTTGGGCCCAGCGTTTCTGCTAAAGATCCCTTGCAGCCTTAAATTGATTTAAACCCCATCCGAACGCCAAAATCAAGTGCCGAAGATGCTTCTACCACAGACCTACGAATTTCCACCATATTGAACCAGTTCCAAGCCAAATTACCAAGTTGATAACGCTGATGATAAACCCTAGCTTCCACCAAGTAGGCTGGTCAACGTAGCCAGCTCCAAAGAGAATCGGTGCAGGGCCGGAAGAGTAGTGAGTGAGGGAACCGCATAAACTGGAAAAAAAGCCCAGGACAAGCGCCGACAATTGCACCGGCGCGCCAGCGATGACGGCAATGGCTAATAAAGGGGCGTACAAAGCGGTAATGTGAGCTGTTAAGGAAGCAAAGGCATAATGGGAATACAGATAGATCAATAGCATTATCGCGAGAGTCGGGACCCAAGAAATGCCGCCTATCGCTGAGCCAACCAATTTGGCAACCCAAGCAACCACGCCTAGTTTGACCAATAAGCCGGCTAGGCTCATTAATGTTCCTAACCAAACCAGAGTGTCCCATGCACCATTGTCATCAAGGCAATCTTTCCATGTCAATACTGATGTTGCCAAAAGAACGGAAACGGCTAGGAGAGCCACTGTTGTTGCATCTATATTAGTAAACATCGAAGTTGTCCATAACAGCAAAGAGCCAATGAATACACCTAGTTGTATTTTTTCAGGTTTGCTCATTGGGCCCATCTTCTGTAATTCTTGCTGCGCCATCTGAGGTGCTTCAGGCGAATCTTTGATTTCTGGCGGGAAAATCTTATACAGGATAAATGGGACAGCTAAGAGAGCGATCAGACCGGGTACAATCGCCGCAGTAGCCCAACCGCTCCAGGTAAGATTTACATTGGCAGTTTTAGCAGCCAGATCCACAACCAATGGGTTAGAGCCCATTGCCGTTATAAACATGGCTGAAACAATACAGGTCGCATGGTGTTCCACCTGAAAAAGGTAGGCGCCAACGCGCCGGGCAGTAGGTCCCGGCTCCGAATCAAAAACTGAACACAACCCCTTAATTATTGGAAAAAGGATCCCGCCCCCCCTAGCTGTGATTGATGGCATGGCAGGGCCAAAAATCAGGTCACTGAAAGCCAGGCAATAACCCAGTCTCAATGTGCTGTGGCCGATGGCTTTGATGAATAGAAGGGAGATACGACGAGCCAAGCCGGTCTTGATGAAACCTCTAGCTAGAAAGAAAGCTGATACAACTAGCCACACAGTAGAGCTACCAAAGTTGACCAGCATATCACTTAACGTTGCTACCTTTAGCAAGACGACAAGAGATATACTCAAGAACGACAGAGCACCCATAGGAATAGGCTGAAGAATAAAACCTACAATTGTGGCAACGAATATAGCAAACAAATGCCACGCATTAGGCTTAAGTCCTGTGGGAATAGGAATAAACCAGATGATCACACCAACTGCTACGATAATCAGCCAGTGTATCAACTTTTTATCCAAAATATTTTTTTTCGGTAACTGATGGGGAACAATATCTTCGGGATTTTTCTTCGGGGTTTCAAGCATTTTAATAACCTCATCGCTAAATTAATTTTATAAATAAATTATCCTGCACGATGGTTATTGGACTAAGGGAAATACAATTCTTCCTTGTCGCACTTCGGCGACTTCTTTTTGAAGATTTGCCCTTTGTCTGGTTAGTCGCGCACAGCCTGTTCCTTTGAATTTCAATTAGCGTACTGCTGCTCTCGACCACAGGTTAACCTGACACTTTCGGCCCTGTCGCACCCGTTCGGTCAAGGTTCGCGTAACCATCTTAAGAGAAGCTGAGGAAGGTGAAGCTACTTACCCCTATTGTAAAAGCCCCATTAATGATTAGTAACCGCCTCATCAACCAATACAATCCGTGAAAGAAGTTTTTATTAGATTACTTAGATAATGTAAATCATTTACATCCCCCCTATCTCAATTTTTTGGAGCCATACTCGTAAAAAAATTGTAGATTCTCTCTCACAGAAACTCTCTCTTTATTAACTGTTCAAATAACAGTAAATATTCAAAGCTACAAAATTGATTCTCCCAAGCTTTTCGCTAACAACCACCTCCTTTCTCAGGGAGATATACGGTTTACGCAATATTATGCAATATTATCACTTGTATAATTTTTCTGATATTTTCCCCCAAAAATTTTTCTTCCTACCGAGGGAAGAAGATTTCATTTAAGAAAAATGTCAGTTACTCGATTACCGCCAAAATAT
>JABLXP010000052.1 GCA_013178045.1 Bacillota bacterium | reverse complement strand
GCCTGGAATAAAATGTTAAATTACATTGTGGTTTGGTTTTTGACCTTAATCTAGCGAAAAAAGAGTACATCTAAACGACTAACAATGTTTTACCTTTAACAAAAAAGCTAATTTTGCAAAAGGCTCAATTAAGAAAACCAACAGAACCAAAGAGTTAAACCTAGAGATTATAGAGTAAGTTAGTCTCCTTGTTTTCCCAGGGTTGAAGCTAGTAGCGGTCTACTCACCTTGTGTATTTGCGAAAAACTATAGCGAGACCTCTATCTCCAAAAAGTTTGGAAATTAAAGGTCTCGCTAGAGCGAATTACCGCCAGTAGAACCGGGTTTTCACCAGCATGTCGATTCTACTCACAGACACCAGAAGGTCCGTTAGCTACTCCCCTTTAAGGGCTGTGGTTTTGATATAGTCTATGCTGTTACAGAAAAAAGTGACACATTTTTCTTTGTGGCTAAAATTTTTTCACAATACATATTTCAATTATTTTTCTCCACTCTTAACTTGTGATTCTTTCTCCAGAAACTTGCTTAACGTAGTCAGATTTCTTTCTACGATGTCTGCTTTGATGCGCACCAGGGCCTTGTCCCTGGTCTTGACCGCCTGGTTTAAGTCAGTCAAAGAAAAATCAACTTTATTCGTCTCATACTCTTCCTCCCCTTTGGCTTCACTCCGCACTCTTGACCAGATGGGCGGCATTTCAGCCAGATCCTTCTCCGCGCCGACCCAATCGTTAGCGTCAACTTTAAGCATCACATCCCGATTCAGATAGCGTAAACGAGAAAGGTCTGGTGACGGATTTGTTCCATATAGTTGTAAAAAATCAGGGATGTATTGGGCAGCCCTGTTTGCTGCTAATTGGGCTCCGTAGCGGTCTCTGGCCATTACTTTAGCAGTTAAAACGTTAAGCTGTTCTTCAAACCCTGTCACGATTTCCAGCCTGGCCCCCGCTTTCATGGCTTTCGGTTCATACGTATTCCACTGCTGGTGAATCTGTTCCAGCTGTTGTTCTTGTTCAACCCAATCAATTTGTCCTGGCGGCGCTTGTCCTGGCTGCTGTCCACCTTGCCCACCTGGTTGACCAAGTTTTTGGTTCGTCATCTGCTTATCTTTATTCTTATCTTCATCTTTTTGCTCATCCTTTTGCTCGCTCTTATCTTGCTCTTTCGATTCCCCTTGCTGTTTACCGGCTTGCCCGCTCTGCTTACTTTCCGACGGAGTAGGAGGTTTTTGGGTAGCAGTGCCAGGTTGGGTTGGCCTTAAGGCTTCAAATACCTGCTCGAGACTTGACTGCAGTTGGGTCAATTCTTTTGGGGTGGTTTTCTCATTGCTTTCTTTACCCTTAGACTGCTCAGGTTTCCTCTGCGGCTTACTACAAGCAAGATTAGCGAAAATCAAAATGAAGATGATACCTATAGCCACCAATCGGCTCAGCTGTGACTCCCTTTTTACCAAAATGGATCACCTCCAGGATTAGTATAGCCGAGACAAAAATTATCGATACCTGACCAATTTAACCAAACAAACATTGTCGAAAGTTGGGGTATAAAATTTGTTGCATCGGTTATCCCAGATGAGTAAAATTAAATTATCTCTTTCAGTCGATTTGAACCAGGTCATAACTTTCCGGTGACCCATAGTCTTCGGCAGCAAAGGAGGTGAGTTGATGACCAAGGAACTGATCGAACTAATTCTCGCTGGCGTTGGACTGGAACCGATTGAACCTGAACCAAAACAAGATGAAAACGCCAAACCTAAGAAACAATAGGTTGGCGTTTCTTTTTTTATTTTTATTTGATAAACTTGTCCAGAACACTGATTAATTCTTCAATATACTTCTCGCCCTGTTCAGACTTAATCGCATTCGCCACGCATCCTCGGGTATGACTGCCCAAAATCGCCAGCGCTACCTTTTGTAACCCAGCTCGCGCCGCACTAATTTGTACTAAGATGTCCACGCAGTAGCGGTCCTCCTCCACCATCCGGTGAATACCCCTAATCTGTCCTTCAATCTTACTGATCCGTCGCAATAAATCTTTCTTAAATTCCTGAGAACGCTCCACTTCAAAACCTACCCCTTTCTCCCGTCTTCCATTAAATTAAATATAATCAACTATACCCCCCGAAGGTATCTATAGTCTCATCTTACCGAGCTCAAAATTGCTTGTCAACCACCTGCACGACAAAAATCAAAAAGTACATCGAAACCCAGGGTGAGAAAAAATGATTACGGTGGGAATTAATTAACGGTGGGGATTAATTAATTAATTTAAAAAGGTGGGGAAATTTTCCCCACCTTCGCGCTTTTTGGGCTGTTCAATTTGGTCATTCCTACAGCGGAATGTTGCCGTGCTTCTTAGCGGGCCGCGTTTCTTCCTTGGTCAGCAGCATATGCAGGGCCGCGATTAACTTCGGCCGGGTCTCCTGCGGTTCAATGACCGCGTCCACAAATCCCCGCTGCGCCGCCACATAAGGATTGGCAAACCGTTCCGTGTATTCCTCAATCTTTTGCTGCCGTACAGCCT
>JABLXP010000051.1 GCA_013178045.1 Bacillota bacterium | reverse complement strand
AGAAGGTCTCGGCATTCATGGTCGCCCCGACCGATATGCCCAGGAACACGGTGACGATGTTCAGGAGCGCGTTTTGCGCCACATCGCTCAACCGTTCCACTACCCCTGACTCCCGGAAGAGGTTCCCCAGCATCAGCATCGCCATTAACGGGGCGGCTGGTGGAACCAGGAGGGTGATCAAAATAACGGCGATGATGGGGAAGAGAATTTTTTCGGTCTTACTCACCGGTCGCAATTGCCGCATACGGATTTTTCGCTCGGCAACAGTGGTCAGCAATTTGGCCACCGGCGGTTGAATCAGCGGCACCATCGCCATGTAGGAGTAAGCCGCCACCGCGCATGGACCCATCAGATACGGGGCCAGGTACGAGAGGACGTAAATGGTGGTCGGGCCGTCCGCCCCACCGATGATCCCGATGCCGGCTGCCTCCTTAACGGTGAACCCAGCCAGGATGGCCCCGATGTAGGTGATATAGACACCTCCCTGAGCCGCCGCTCCCAGCAGGAGTGTCTTCGGGTTGGCGATCATGGGCCCGAAATCCGTCAGCGCCCCAATGCCGAGAAAGATCACGCAGGGAATCACTTCCCACTCAATCCCGTAATGGTAAAAGATCCAGAATAAGTGCCCTTCTTCCATCAAACCGGCCAGGGGCAGGTTGGCCACTAGGATACCAAACCCAATCGGCAACAGCAGCAGTGGTTCAAATTCTTTTTTGATGGCTAAGTACATGATCGCAAAAGCGACTAACCACATTATAACCTGTTTAACATCCAGGGCTGGTAATCCACTGGAAATAAAGACTGTTTTCAGCGTTTCGAGCATGCATATTTCCTCCTCTTGTCTTCCTGTTGGTACAAAGTTAATTATTGGCCCCGGCTTCCTCTTTACCGCGTTTCTCCAATCCCATGATCACGGCCGACATGGCTTGGACAGAAAACATCAGAATCACCAAGACCAGGAATACCGCAGAAAAACCGTAAACAACCACCTGCAGGGCCAGACCCCAATCAGTACCCATCGTGCATATACCTCCCGCGTGTTATTTCTCTTTCTGCGAATATGCTTGCTTGTGAAAATCGTGTCAAATCGTCAAATTGTTGGCTTAGGGGTAGATTTCCCCTAAGCCAAAACACTACTGAATAAATGTTTTTCCTAGAACGGCCAGATCAGTGGAACCAGGATGATCACCAATAAGAAGCAGAACAAGTTGAACAGCCCGCCCCACTTGATGTAGTCAAAGAACTTGTAGCCGCCTGGGCCGAGGACAATGGTCATCGGCGGGGTTGCCACCGGGGTCGAGAACGAAGACGCCGTAGCAGTGCAGAGCGCCATCATGATCGGCAGCGGGTTTGCCCCGATCGCCTTCGCCATGGCCAGGCCGATCGGCGCCAGCATGGCCGTAGCCGCCGTGTTGGACATGAACTGGGTCAGGAACATCCCCAGAAAAGCAATCACCACGAGAATTGTGTATGGGGTAACCTTATCACCAAATAACCCCAGGATGTAGTTGGCCAGCAGTTTGCCGCCGCCGCTCTTGTCCAGGCCGGCCGCAAAGCCGATCGAGCCGCCCAGCACCAGGACCGTCGTCCAGTCCATTTGCCGGTAAGTGGTTTTCTCGGAAATGCAACCCGTCACCACACAGGCCAGGGCGCCAATCATCGCGATGGTACCCAGCGGCAGGATTTTTGTATTCGTAAAGATAAACCCGAGCACACAGCCCAGCAGGATGATCCCGGACATCCACATCTTCTTCGGGTCCTTGGGTTTACCCCCGGTCTTTTGTGCATCCGCCAAACTCATCATATCCTGCAGCGCCTGACTCGGTGGCGGGTTCTGCCCCCACATCTTCACCGCCAGCCATTTACCGATGGTGAAATTGTAAATGAGGAAGGCTACGCAGATCGGTCCTCCGATCAGGGCAAACTCAAAAAAGCCAAATGGACGGTAACCGGCCGCGGTCTGTACCCCCTGGACAATAACCGGTGGGGTTGAACCCACCAGGGTCAGCATCCCGCCGGTGACCGCCGCTATGGCCAGCGGCATCATCGTGAACTTGCCGTTGATTTTACCACCCGAACCGGCGATAATCCCTGCCAGCACCGGCACCATCATCGCAGTGGTCGAGGAGTTATTCAAGAAGGCGGATAAACCCATCGTGACCACCAGCATCGCCAGGACAACCCCAAACGTACTGCCTTTAGCCAAGCTAACGATCTTTTTCCCGATCTCTTCGGCCAAGCCAGTCTCAAACATGGCCAGGCCAACGACAATCATGCCGGCGATCAACAGGTTAGTATCGTCCGATAACCCGCTCCACGCCGTCTTTGCGTCAACCACCTTGAACACGACCAGGGCAGCGCATGATCCGATCGCAGTTACAGCCAATGGTATGATTTCAGTGATGTAGAGAATCATCACGGCCGCCAGGATAATCAAACTTATTTCTGCAGGACCCATCAATTTACCCCCCATTATTTAAATGAGCCTTTTGCAATTTTCCAACACTTGATTTACTAAGGATTTTAGGGCCATAAAAAAGGACTTCACCCCAATTTGGAGAAGTTTTCAAGTAACCAAACCGAAAACCCCATAAAGGAGTGAAGTCAC
>JABLXP010000050.1 GCA_013178045.1 Bacillota bacterium | reverse complement strand
ACCCAGGAAGACAAATACCTGACCTTTATCCTGAGCCAGGAAGAATACGGGATCGAGATCAGGCACGTCACAGAGATAATCGGCATTCAGAACATAACCGAAGTGCCCGACATGCCCCACTACATCAGGGGAGTTATAAACCTGCGGGGCAAAGTAATCCCGGTCATGGACGTACGCCTGCGGTTCGGGTTGGAAGAGGTGCCTTACGACGACCGCACCTGCATTATCGTGATAAACATCGACGAGCAGTCAGTGGGGCTGATCGTAGACAGGGTGTCCGAGGTTTTAGACATACCCAAGGACGAGGTAGAGCCGCCGCCCAAGGTAAAGAGGGACGAAAGCAGTCGTTTCATTCAGGGTATGGGCAAGATTGGCGACCGGGTGAAGATCTTGCTGAATGCCCACCGGCTGCTGTTTGACTTTAACAAAGGGGAGGATCAGTGATGGATGCAGTCTGAATTAATCAATAAAGAAAGAGATTTTTTATTTTTAAAAGGGGGTAGAAAAGAATGAAACTTAAAATCGGGACAAAGATAGCGCTGGGTTTTTCAATTCTTTTATTATTGCTCGTTATAGTGAGTTTTTGTTCGATCATTTGGGAAAACACGACCGGTAATATAATTATGTGTGTCGTAGCCTTGCTGGCCGGTGGTGTTCTAAGTTTCTTTACAACAGCGTCAGTAAAAAGCTCGTTTAATTCACTGCTGGCTGAAAGCAGGCGGCTGGCTGAAGCAACCGGGGAAGGCAAGCTGGACGCAAGAGGCGATGTAAGCAAAGTAGATTCAGAATTCCAGGGAGTTATCGAGGGTATAAACGACTCCCTGGACGCGGTAATCGGGCCACTTAACGTTGCGACGGAGTATGTCGGGCGGATTGCAAAGGGAGATATACCGCCGAAGATCACTGACGCCTACAGCGGGGGTTTCAATGAGATTAAGAATAATTTGAATGCTTGCATTGACGGTATCGGTATTCTTGTAGACGAAGTAGAAGTGGTTAGCGGCACCGGACGGGAAGGCAAATTAGACCAGAGAGCCAACCCTGACAGGGCGACGGGCGTGTGGCGCCAGATCTTAATGGGTGTAAACGACGCCATGGATGGGGTAATCGGCCCACTGAACGTGGCTGCAGAATATATTGACCGGATCTCCAAGGGCGACATGCCGCCGAAGATCACTGAAACCTACCAGGGTAACTTCAACGAGATTAAGAACAGCTTGAATGCGTGCATTGACACGATTGGCGGACTGCTCGAAGAAGCCAAGGGCCTGCTTCAGGCAGTTACGGAGGGAAGACTGGATGTCCGCGGCAACGTGACGGCCTATAGTGGCGACTGGGGTGAACTGGTGAGAGGCATGAACGGCTTAATCGAAGCTGTAGTAAACCCGATTAATGAACTGATAACGGTCCTCAACCAGATGGCGGTTAACGATTTCAGCCGGAAGATGGTTAAAGAGTATAGCGGCGTCTGGAACGATCTCAAAAATGATCTAAACGTTGTTAATGATCGCTTATTACAGGTTGTGGAAACAGTTAATGACATCAGCAATGGGAACCTTAAGTATTTAGAAAACTTGAAGCAAATAGGCAGGAGAAGCGAAAAGGACGAATTAGTTCCTGCTTTTATCAGGATGATGGAATCTATCCAAAAACTGGTGGATGATACGGATATGCTGACCGAAGCGGCGGTAGAGGGCAAGCTGGACACCAGGGCGGACGCTGCCAAGTACGGAGGTGAATTCCGCAAGGTCATCGAGGGAGTCAATAACACCCTTGACGCGGTGATCGGTCCTCTAAATGTCGCCGCCGAGTACATTGACCGGATTTCCAAGGGCGACATACCGCCTAAAATCACCGAAACTTATAACGGCGACTTCAACGAGATCAAAAACAACCTTAACGGCTGCATAGATGCTGTAAATGGACTCTTAAAAGAGGTAGAAAACCAGATTATGGCGGTCAGGGAGGGCAGGCTGGACGCCCGCGGCAATGCTGCGGCCTTCACTGGTAACTGGAGCGAGCTGGTGAGCGGGATGAACAGCCTGCTGGAAGCCGTGGCCGAACCGGTTGAAGAAATAATGGCCGTACTGCGCGAATATGCAGAGAACGATTACAGTAATAAAGTGGAAAAGGAATACTCCGGTATCTGGAATGATTTAAAGCAAATCGTTAACATATTGCACCTCAGGCTAACAAATATTCTAAGAGTGATAATAAGAATAAGTAAAGGGGACTTGGGTGAAGCTGAAGGAATCAAGAAGCACGGGCGCAGGAGTGAAAAGGACGAACTGGTGCCAAGCTTGATCAGAATGCATGACGCCATCCAAAAGCTGTTGGACGACGCCAATATGCTGGCCGGGGCGGCAGTGGAGGGCAAGCTGGACACCAGGGCGGACGCTACCAAACACGAGGGTGAGTACCGCAAGGTTATCGAGGGATTTAACAACACCCTTGACGCCGTAATCGGTCCTCTAAACGTGGCCGCTGAGTATATTGACAGAATCAGCAAAGGCGATATTCCACCGAGGATTACTGACAACTATAACGGTGACTTCAACGAAATCAAAAACAACCTGAACATCTGCATCGACTCCGTCAACGGTGTGCTCAAGGAGGCGGAAAGCCTGATTCAGTCCGTGTCGGAGGGCAGGCTGGATCAGCGCGGCAACGCCGAAGCCTTTGCCGGTGACTGGGGCAGACTGGTGGACGGCATGAACAGTATGATGGAAGCCGCGGCCGAGCCGGTGCGGGAGCTGATAAGAGTACAGGAACGGATAGCGGTCAACGACTTCGGCCACAAAATTGAAAAGAACTTCAGCGGTATCTGGGAAGAGATGAGGAACGCCACCAACACCACGTCGGAAAAAATTTCAACCTTAATCGCAACGGTTATCAATATCAGTAACGGAGATTTCAGCTATCTGGCCGAATTGAAAAAAATCGGCCGCAGGAGCGAACAGGATGAATTGGTTCCTGCTTTCATTAAAATGATGGAGGTCATTCAGGAACTAATTGCTGATGTGGAAAAGATGGCCGCCGCCGCTGCCTCGGGCCAACTGGACACCCGGGCCGATACAGGCAAGTACAGCGGTGAATACCGCAGGCTGATGGAAGGCATGAACGGCCTGATGGAAGCCGTGGCCGCACCGATCAAAGAGATCATTGAGGTTCTCGGCCGGCTCGCGGTCAATGACCACAGCAAAGCCGTGGAAAAAGACTATGCAGGTATCTGGAATGACCTTAAAGTGGCGCTTAACCGGGTCCACAAACTGGTGGTTAAAATTACCAAAATGGTCATCAGGGTGTCCAAGGGGGATCTCGGAGAACTGGAGATACTCAAAAAAATCGGGCGCGGATGCAATAATGACGAACTGGTACCAGGCCTTATCCGGATGCACGAGGCGATTTTGGAACTGGTGAATGACACCAACATGCTGGCCGCAGCTGCAGTGGAAGGCAAGCTCTCCACCCGCGCCGATGTTGCAAAACACTTTGGCGAGTACCGCAAGGTCATCGAAGGCGTCAACAATATGATGGACGCCGTAATCAACCCGATCAACGAAGCGGCCGGCTGCCTGAAAGAGATGGCCGAAGGCAACCTGGACG
>JABLXP010000049.1 GCA_013178045.1 Bacillota bacterium | reverse complement strand
ATGATGGATGCTTCAGCATCACTTTCATCTTGAAGGATTATGGATAGTATTTCTATCATGAATTGAGCTTTTTCAATTATTTTTGCACTCGACTTGACATAAGCAATTACTTTGCATAATTCAAGTTTGATGAGGAAACCAAAGAGATGTACCTGGCTGCCCTTTACCCAGGAGTGACTGTGGATCAGATCCGGGAGCAGGTGGAATGGGACCTGAAGGTAGCTCCACAACTGATGGAAGTCGAGCCGCCAACCGAGGAGCAGGTCAAGGTGATGCGGACCTTTGATCCGATGGGGGTCATCTTGGGAAGCAGTAAACAAGCCAAGCCAGAGATGTTTGGTGAGTACTACCGAAAAATGAAACGGTCGTACACCGAGGCAAAACAAAACCTACTGACTTGTTAAGGAGGGATTCGTGATGGAAGTCAAACGTATTTTCGTGGTAGGTGCCGGTCTAATGGGTGCTGGTATCGCGGAGGTAGCTGCCCGGGCTGGTTACGAGGTAGCGCTCCAGGATCTCACTGAAGATTTGGTGAAGAAAGGATACGCCCGAATTGAAAAGGATCTGACCAAGCAGGTGGAAAAAGGCAAACTGTCTGCTGAAGAAATGCAGTCTACACTAGGTCGGGTCAAACTGGCCACTGATTTAAAACCGGCTGCCGAAGCTGATCTGGTTATTGAAGCAATCATTGAAGATGCGGGGGCCAAGAAAGAATTATTCAAGAAATTAGACGAAATTTGTCCGCCACAGACCATCCTGGCTTCGAACACTTCCTCTATCCCAATTACCGAACTGGCGGCGGCCATTAAGCGGGCGGATAAGTTTATTGGTATGCACTTCTTTAGCCCGGTGCCAGTCATGAAGCTGGTAGAGATCATCAAAGGATTGAAAACCTCTGAGGAAACGGCGGCTGTCATCCGAGACGTGGTCGAAAAATTGGGCAAGGTGGGGGTCATGGTTAAAGACTCGCCAGGCTTCCTGGTGAACAGGGTCAACGCTGCACTGCGGAGTGAAGTCTACCGGTGTCTGGAAGAGGGTGTGGCCAGCATCGAGGATATTGACAAAGCCTTGAAATTTGGCTTGAATCACCCGATGGGGCCCTTTGAACTGCAGGATAATGTTGGTCTGGACATCGGCCTGGCTGTATTCCAGACCCTGTACGATAACTTTAAAGATCCGAAATGGGCCCCTGCCCTGTCGTTGAAAAAACTGGTTGCTGCTGGCGATCTGGGCAAGAAGACGGGTAAGGGGTGGTATGATTACACGTCCGGCGAGAAGAAGGTCAGAACAGATTTAAACCTTTAACCTAACCTTATGATGAATAAGCTTTTAAAGGAGGTGAATACCGTGTCTTACCAATACCTTCTGGTATCGAAACAGGATGGGATCGGGCTGATTACCATCAACCGGCCCGAACAGCGGAACGCCCTGAACAGGGAAGCGTGGGCGGAGATCAAACAAGCTGTTGGTGAACTGGGCCAAGATGAAACAGTGCAGGTGTTGGTGATTACCGGTGCGGGGGATAAGGCTTTTGTTGCCGGGGCGGATGTTAAAGCCTTGC
Source organism: Bacillota bacterium (assembly GCA_013178045.1). Lineage (NCBI taxonomy): Bacteria > Bacillati > Bacillota > Bacillota bacterium. The sequence continues at coordinate 3,505 of JABLXP010000049.1, read as the reverse complement.
GCGAACGAAGTATGCTGGAGACTTTGGCAGGTGAGTACCACCGGGTACTGATGGACATTGAAGAATTGGATAAGCCAGTTATCGCGGCAGTTAACGGCTTTTGTCTCGGCGGGGGATGTGAACTGGCCATGGCCTGTGATTTAAGAATTGCCAGTGAAAATGCTAAGTTTGGGCAGCCAGAGCTGAATCTGGGCATTATGCCCGGGGCGGGCGGGACCCAACGGTTGCCCAGGCTCGTAGGGCTGGCTAAGGCGAAGGAATTAATCCTGACCGGGGAGATTATTGATGCCCAGGAGGCCTGGCGGATCGGCCTGGTAAACCGGGTTGTTCCCGCGGGGGAATTAATGAGTACGGTGCGAGAGATTGCCCAAACGATCATGAAAAAAGGACCGGTAGCGGTCAGAATGGTGAAGCGAATGATGCGCCTGGGGACGGAAGTAGATCTGCGGACGGCTATTAACATTGAGATCCTTGGGCAGACGGTGATTTTTGGTACTGAAGACCGTCTGGAAGGTCTTAACGCTTTTTTAGAAAAACGGAATCCCCGGTATCAGGGGAAATAGCGCGAGTGAGGTGAAAAATTATGGAACCGATTGCAGCGATCGTTGGGGCGGGGATGACCAAGTTTGGTGATTTTCCGACCAAAAGCATTAAGGAGATATTTAGCGAAGCTTACCAGGAAATGAAAAACAGCGTGGACCGGGGATTTGATCCCAAACGGATCGAGGCAGCATTTATCGGCAGTTTAAGTTGCGGCAGCGGTTTTCAGTTGGGTCAGTCTGGTCCCTTGCTGATGGGTTTTGTCGGCCTGTCCCATGTTCCGACGACTCACGTGGAGAATGCCTGCGGTTCAGGCGGATTTGCGCTGTATTCAGCGGTGAACGCGATCGCCGCTGGTAAGTATGATGTGGTACTGGCCGCGGGCTACGAAAAGATGAATGATGTTTCCTCGACCAAGCGGAAGTACTGGCTGGGTGTTTCCGGCGATACTGAGTTTGAACGCTTGGCTGGCTCAACTTTTGCAGGCATTTATGCGATCATGGCCAATCGCTATATGCACGAGTATGGCTTAAAACATGAGCACCTGTTAATGGCAGCAATTAAGAATCATAACAATGCCATGGATAATCCCAAGGCCCAGTTCCGCAATCCGCTGGATATGGAAACCGCTTTAAAGGGTGTGCCGGTAGCTTATCCCTTTAATATCTGGGATTGTTCTTCTACTACAGACGGAGCAGCTATCGTCATGGTCGTAAACCCGAAAATTGCCAGGGAGTTTACGGACAGACCGGTCTACATCATTGGCTCCGCGGTTGGCGGGGACCAATTGGCGATCCATGACCGCCCAACCTTCTGTGGACTTGCCGCTGCGCGGCGGGCAGCCCAGCAAGCGTATGCCCAGGCCGGGATCGGCCCACAGGATATCGATATGGCGGAGGTTCACGACTGTTTTACCATTGCTGAGATTTTGTCTTACGCTGACCTGGGCTTCTGCGAAGAGGGACAGGCCGGACGACTTCTTGAAGAAGGGGCGACCTTACGCACTGGTCGAATACCGGTTAATGTCAGTGGTGGACTAAAGGCTAAAGGCCATCCACTTGGAGCCACGGGAATTTCCCAGGCCTACGAAATCTTCAATCAAATGCGTGGGACTGCTCAGAACCCGGTTCGCCAGCTCCCCGACGTTGAATTTGCCATTTCCCATAATGTTGGCGGATCAGGTGGCGCGGTAGCGGTGCACATTTATTGGAGGGGGTAAAAAGAATGAAAGTAGGCATTTGCGGTTACGCCGTATATCTACCTTACTTACGCATCAGTGGTGACGAATATAAAAAGGCCTGGGGTTCGTTTTCGGCTGGCGGGGTTAAAGAAAAGACCGTGATGGATTTTGATGAAGACGTGCTGACCATGGGAGCCGAGGCGATCCGCAAGGTTTTAGGGGCCAAACAAATAAATCCAGCAAAAATAGATGCTCTCTCCCTGGGGTCAACCACCTTCCCGTATGATCAAAAAGTCGCGGCTGGCACAGTGGCCGAAATGATTGGCCTGCGGAAGGACCTGGTGGTTACGGAACATGGCACTTCCCAGCGCGCCGGCATGGAGGCAGTGTTATCGGCCCTGGTTAACGTGGAGGCTTTCGGGTTGAATTACGGCCTGGGCGTGGTCAGCGACTCTCCTCTGGCGGAGGTAAAGAATAACTATGAGCACCCGTTCGGAGCCGGCGCTGCGGTATTCCTCTGTGGTAAAGATGAAGTAATTGCCGAGTTTGAAGGGCAGGCCAGTTTTACAACCGAACTGATCGGCGATCGGTTCCGACCTTATGGAGAACGGTATTTAGTCGACATTGGCGTGGCCAACTACACCAACACCGCATACACAACTGCCATCAGCGAATGTATCAAGCGGTTGCTGGGCGTTCTTAGATTAACGCCGGCCGACTACGCGCACCTGGTTTTACCCCAGAAGGATGCCCGGACGCCGGCCGGTCTAGCCAGAAAGGCTGGTTTTAGCGAAGAGCAGTTGAAGGCCGGCCTGCTGGCGACTTATGTCGGTGACGCGGGTGCTGCTTCTCCTTTCCTGGGTTTTGCGGGAGCTCTGGATGCTGCGTTACCAGGTCAGAGGATTATGGTGGTGGCTTACGGTCATGGTTTATCTGCTACCGCCACGAGCTGGCGCGTAACCGAGGCGATCAATAATTATCCGCGGCCGGTCGTGGAGCCAGCTTTGAACCGCAAGCAATATATCGACTACTTCAGATATTTGAAAATTAAAAGAGTATTAGTTTAGAGAGGTGAACAACAATGGGGGCCCATATCTCAATTCCTAATTACCAGCGGTCGGTGGGGGCCAGGTACCGACTGGAAGCACAAAAATGTAAAAAATGCGGGATAATTAACTTTCCGCCCAAAGGGGTTTGTATTGCCTGCGGTGACTCGAACGAATTTGAGCTGGTTCAACTGTCGGGTAAAGGGACGATTTATAGTTATACCATTATCAGCGGAGGCGGAGCACCGCCGGAGTTTGCTGAAGAAGCAGTAGTGCGGGGAAGTTACCCCGTGGCGGTGGTGGAACTCGCTGAGGGGCCTAAAGTGATTGCCCAGATGGTTGATGCCAAGCGGGAAGACTTAGAAATTGGCAAACCTGTGGAAATGGTAACGCGGAAGATCTATACCGAGGAAGGCGTTATCCGCTACGGGTACAAGTTCCGGCCGGCAAGTGGTTAGCAAGTGCTGTTATTCTTATATTTTCAGGAGGTGTTATCAGATGAATTTTGGATTGACGGAAGACCAACGGATGATCCAGGATATGGCCAAACGATTTGCCGAGAACGAGATCGCTCCTCATGTGGAGGAAGATGAAAAGAATCATTATTTCCGGAAAGAAATCCACGACAAGATGGCGGAACTTGGCTTCTTTGGGTTCTGTATCGAAGAACAGTACGGTGGAAATGGCATGGGTTTCGTGGAAGCCTGCCTGGTGACCGAACAACTGGCCAAGGTCCACG
>JABLXP010000048.1 GCA_013178045.1 Bacillota bacterium | reverse complement strand
AATAAAATGTTAAATTACATTGTGGTTTGGTTTTTGACCTTAATCTAGCGAAAAAAGAGTACATCTAAACGACTAACAATGTTTTACCTTTAACAAAAAAGCTAATTTTGCAAAAGGCTCATAATAAGTGTCGAAGAAATAAATAAGCAAATTATTAAACCAGTTAATATATTATTAACAACAAATAAGTGGCAACATTTTGAATCTATAAGTTTTAGGCTGTATTTTTATTTTGTTACCTTGAATAATGAAGCCTCAAACCTGAACAAATTCATACATAGTAATTACATATAAACAGATAATCATTTATCTGAGTTGAGAGCCAGCGAGCCCCGTCAGACATTGTTCTGCCGAGGGCTTTTTTATCAGGAGAAATTCTTAACCTTAGCTCAGCAGAAAGGTGTCCAGGCCCAGAAACAACGTTTGAGGAAAAGGGTTTTGGTGAGTCGATGGGTATCCCTACTTTACTTAAAAGTTAGTTCATTAGGGACAAAAAAGAGTGAGGTGGAGGGTAATGAGAGAAACCGTAATTGTTAATGCGGCAAGAACCCCTTTCGGCCGGTTTGGTGGGGGATTAAAATCGCTAAAGGCGGTCGATTTGGGGGGAATAGTCATTGCTGAGGCGGTAAAACGCGCTGGTATTGCGCCAGAGCAGGTTGACTATGTATACATGGGCCAGGTTCTCCAGGGTGGCTGCGGGCAGGTTCCATCGCGACAGGCGGCGCGGAAAGCAGGAATTCCCTGGGAAGTACCATCAATCACTGTCAATAAAGTCTGTGCGTCTGGTTTGATTAGTGTGGCATTAGCCGATATGAAGATTCGGCTTGGTGAAGCCGATATTGTGGTCGCGGGCGGCATGGAGAGCATGAGTAATGCGCCTTATGCTCTGCCAGATATGCGGTGGGGAGCCAGAATGATGGATAAAAGAGTGGTTGATCTGATGGTTTATGATGGTTTATGGTGTCCATTCTATGACCGGCATATGGCTGCTCTTGCGTCAGAACAATGTAAGGAGTTTAAAATCAGTCGCGAGGAGCAGGATGAATGGGCACTGCGCAGCCAACTGTACGCTTCTGACGCGATCAAGAACGGCCGCTTAAAAGATGAAATTGTCCCAGTAGAGATCCGTGATAAAAAAAGTTTAACCATTATTGATACAGATGAAGCGCCGCGGCCAGATACGACGTTGGAAGGATTGGCCAAGCTACCGCCGGTTTTCGCTCAGGACGGGTCAGTTACTGCTGGCAATGCTCCGGGTGTTAACGATGGTGCGGGTGCGCTTGTACTGATGGCCAAGGAGAAAGCGATCGAGCTGGGGCTCAAACCGTTGGCGACTATTGTTGGCCATGCTGAAGTAAGCCAGGAAGCACGATATATGGCAACAGTTCCCGGCCTAGCAACTCTTAAACTTTTGAAACAAAAAGGAATGACTGTTGATGATATCAGCCTGTTTGAGGTTAATGAGGCCTTTGCTGCAGTAGTGTTAGTTAGTACGCAAATCGCTGGATGGGATACCAAACGGGTGAACGTTGATGGAGGAGCAATTGCATTTGGTCATCCGATTGGAGCAAGTGGGGCACGAATTTTAATGCACCTTGTTTTTGCTCTGCGGGCCCGTGGAGGCGGATATGGCATCGCTTGTATATGCAGTGGAATCGCCCAGGGTGACGCAATGCTGATTAAAGTAGAATAGAAGCCAGATTTACTTTTCCAGTTCAAAAGGGGAGGATAATCATGGAAATAAATAAGATTATGGTGGTTGGCGCTGGACAGATGGGCAGTGGGATTGCGCAGGTTTCAGCACAAGCTGGTTTTACTACAATTTTAAACGATCTCAACATGGACCTGGTGCAAAAAGGGATCAAGGTGATCGAGAAGAACCTGGCCCGGAACGTGGATAAAGGCAAAATGACCGCTGAAGAAAAAGACACGATCCTTGCCCGGATTATACCTTCAACCAGTTTGGCAGACGCGAAAGACTGCGACCTGGTGATTGAAGCCATTGTCGAAAATATGGCTATCAAGTCTAATGTCTTCAAAGAACTCGATGAAATTTGCCCGTCCCACACTATTTTGGCCTCCAATACATCTTCACTGCCGATTACGGAAATTGCTTCCTACACCAAGCGGCCGGCTCAGGTAATCGGCATGCACTTCACGAACCCGGTACCAGTAATGAGGTTGGTGGAGATTATCAGGGGGCTGATGACAAGTGACGAAGTGTTCAAAACCATTGAGGGTTTGAGTGTGAAGATGGGCAAAGTGCCGGTCGAAGTCAAGGACGTGCCAGGTTTTGTCTCAAACCGAGTCCTGCAGGTCATGATTAACGAGGCGATCTTTTGCCTGTATGAAGGAATTGCTACTCCGCAGGGGATTGACGAGGTCGCGAAACTCGGTATGAATCACCCGATGGGTCCATTGGCGCTGGCCGACCTGATTGGTTTGGACACCGTCTTGGCGATTCTGAACGTTCTTTACGAAGGCTACGGGGATCCGAAATACCGACCCTGCCCGTTGCTTCGTCAATACGTAAAGGCTGGTTGGCTTGGTAGAAAAACTGGTAAAGGATTTTACGAATACAAATGAGTGTTTGGATTTATGCTTATTTCAGCGAATACAAGGAGGAATGAACGATGATCTTTGAATTTACGGAAGAACAGAAAATGCTTAAACAGATGGTTCGAAACTTTGCGGAGAAGGAAATCGCTCCTTATGTAGATGAATGGGAGGAGAACAGCCGGTTTTCCCGCGAGACATTCCAGAAAGCAGCTGGCCTTGGTTTAGCTGGGATGTATATTCCTGAAGAATACGGAGGCAGCGGACTGAATAGTTTTATGGGGGCACTGGTTGTTGAGGAATTGGCTCGGGTGGCGCGGTCAATGAACTATCTGGCTGTTCACAATCTGGTTGTCCGTCAAATTTTTCTTAATGGTACTGAAGAACAACGTCAAAGATATGTTGTACCCCTGGCACGGGGTGAAAAGTTAGCTTCCGTATGTATTACCGAGCCAAATGCCGGTTCTGATATTGGCTCGATGCAGACAACGGCGGTTAGAGAGGGTGACGAATATGTTATTAACGGCACAAAGGTTTTTATCACCAGTGGAGGCGAGTCAGATGTTTACACTGTCTTGTGCAAGACAGATAAGACGAAAGGTTTAAATGGCATGACCTGGTTTATCCTTGAAAAGGGGATGCCTGGCTTCACTTTTGGCAAACCAGAGAAAAAGCTGGCTTTTAATTCTGTACCTGTCTGCCAGCTCTTCTTCGAGAATGTTCGAGTGCCGGTTGAAAACAGGTTAGGGAAGGAAAACGAAGGTTTTAGAAACTTTACCCGGTCGATCAATGGCGGAAGAATAAACGTGGCGGCGGAAGCAGTTGGCGGGGCCCAGGGAGCATTGGATGCTGCCATCGCCTACGCGAAGGAACGAGTTCAGTTTGGGCAGCCGATTGCTTCTTTCCAGGCGATCCAGCACATGTTAGCCGATATGGCCACTGAACTGGAAGCTGCTCGTCTTCTCGTCTACCAAGCGGCTTATCTCTATGACAAAGGACTTCCCTGTGTAAAAGAAGTATCGATGGCGAAGCGATTTGCTACTGACACGTCAATGAAAATCGCTACCGATGCCGTGCAGATTTTCGGCGGATACGGATTTATTAAGGATTACCGGGTTGAGAGATATTTCCGTGAGGCCAAACGAGCCCAGATTGTTGAAGGGACAAACCAAATACAGAGAAATATTATCGCCAGAGAACTGCTCAGGTAATGGGATTAATTAGGAGATTTTCGAAGGAGAGGAGGTAGATAGATGGCCTGGAACACTATTATTTTAGAAAAGGAAGGGAACATTGCTATTTTGACTATTAATCGTCCCCAAGTCCTTAACGCGATTAATGACGAGGTCTTGAAGGAACTGAGCTAGGCGATCGATGTGATTACCGCGGATGATGAGATTTTTGTCATTATTCTCAAGGGGGCTGGCGATAAGGCCTTTGTTGCTGGGGCCGATATTACCTTTGTTCAAAACTTGACTCCGTTAGAAGCGAGGGCATTTGCTCTATTAGGTCAAGCAACTTTGCGTAAGCTGGAGTATATGCCTAAGCCGGTAATTGCGGCAATTAACGGATTTGCCCTGGGCGGTGGCTGTGAGTTAGCCATGGCCTGTGATATTCGTATTGCCACTGAAAAAAGCAAATTTGGTCAGCCCGAAACTAGCCTGGGAGTAATTCCTGGATTTGCTGGGACCCAACGGCTGCCACGGCTGGTGGGCAAAGGACGGGCCAAGGAACTGTTGTATACAGCGGACATGATCAGTGCCGCAGAGGCTTTCCGCATCGGTTTAGTCAACCATGTAGTGGCAGAGGACCAACTCTTGGACGTTTGTAAAAGCATGGCCGGTCGGATTGCCTCAAAAGGTCAGATTGCGGTGCGTTTCTGCAAAGCTGCAGTTGACGAAGGACTGGAGATGGATGTCGACAAAGCAATGGCGCATGAAGCAGATTTGTTTGGGTTGTGTTTCGCAACGGCTGATCAGAGAGAAGGTATGACTGCTTTTATTGAAAAAAGAGCGGCGAAGTTTATCGGCAAATAGCCGATGAATTTCGTAACCAGATTTTTATAGAGGGAAGATTGGTTTTTGTCTACGCGCAGGATTTTCTAGCCCTGGGCGGTACTTTTGGAGAGATGCGAGGAACGAAATGGAATAATTCATCGGGGAGCCAAACTGCTCCATGCGTATGCCGAGGCTACCGTACCTGTGATTACAGTAATTATAAGAAATGCCTATGCTGGTGCGATGATCGCGATGGGGAGCAAGATGCTAGGGGCGGATTACACTTTTGCTTGGCCAACGGCGCATGTTGTGAGTGTGGGGGCTGAAACTGCTGCGAGTGTGATCTTCAGAAAAGAGATTGCCCAAGCCAAAGATCCAGAGCAAACCAGAGCGGAAAGGGTCAAGGAATATACGGATAAGTTCCTTAGCCCTTATTATGCCGCCGCAAGGCAGGATATTGATGACGTGATTGATCCCCGGGATACGAGAAAAGTAGTAATCAGCACTATAGAAGCCACCCTAAACAAGCAAGTGATAAGACCAGCGAAAAAACATAACAATATGCCTTTGTAGCAATTTATTGACTTGAAAAGAAAAAAGCAGGCTTATCAGAGGGGGTGTAACAATGAACGTTCAAAACAAAGTCATGACCCTGGAAGAAGCCATTAGTAAGTTTGTTCGTGATGGCGACTGCATCGCATTCGGCGGTTTCGTGACCAATAAGAAACCGTACGCGGCGG
>JABLXP010000047.1 GCA_013178045.1 Bacillota bacterium | reverse complement strand
GCCTGGAATAAAATGTTAAATTACATTGTGGTTTGGTTTTTGACCTTAATCTAGCGAAAAAAGAGTACATCTAAACGACTAACAATGTTTTACCTTTAACAAAAAAGCTAATTTTGCAAAAGGCTCAATTAATAATCAAATCATTATTGTTTTTATATACCTGCTTCGCAGGTATATTATTACCGCCGATACAAATGCCTCCATCGAACCGGCCATTCTGTCCGGATGGCGTCTCATCGTTCCAGTCATTTTGACCGCACTGATCTTCAATGTTCCCGGTCTCAGCTGGCAGTCTGCGATTGTCTCCTGCGGTCCCACCGATCCGGTCATTCTGTCCGTCAGGAGTTTCCTCGATTTCACAGAACCGGTCATTTTGTCCGGTCGGGTGATTTCTCCCTCCGGGGCAGCCTGTTTGAGGGTCCGTGAGCCCGGCTGAAGTTTCGAGTTCATTTGAAAAATGCCCATCCTGTCCATCCGGACAATCTGACCTGACCGGACCGCCCAGCAGCTCGTCAACCTTCCGGTAATCCAGGGTGTACCAGCGGGTGCGGTTGAAGCGGTTGTCGTTGAAGGCGCCGGTGAGAAGAATTCCTTCGGCCTCCAGCTTCTTCAGCGCCCGACGGATGGTCTTTTCGCTGATGTAGGGCAAATGTGCCTGAAATTCAGACAGCGGGACCGACACCCAGAGCCGCCCGTCGATGGCCGCTTCCGGCGCGGTCTGCAGGCGGTCGTAGAGATAACCGGCAATGATGGCTTCGTGCAGGCCGATTTTTCTGGCAAGTTCAGGGCTGAAAAACATCAAATTCTCAGTGAACATCAAACGCACACTTCCTTTCGCAAAATTTTCAGGCTGACGCCCGAAAATAAAAAAAAGCCCGGCTCTGCGCTGGGCCCGGAGTGAAAGGGAGTGCCGCTTCCCGACAGATCAAACTGCCGGGAACACAAAAAAAGCCAGGCAACTTCTACGCTGCCTGGCTGTTATTTTCGCACTGAAAAATTCGCACCGAAATTCGCACCGAGTTCGCACTGGGCTTGCAGGGAACTCCAGATACTTCAAGGGATTTAGGAAGCCCAACTCCGCTCCTGGTTTTATTTTCCAAATCCCTGAACCCCTTGATTTTCAAGGCTTTGAAGTCATTTAAGTGGTGGAGATAAGGGGAATCGAACCCCTGACCTCCTGAATGCCATTCAGGCGCTCTCCCAGCTGAGCTATATCCCCACGTTTAAATATTGTTTTCGTAACGGCTATTTTGATTAACCGTCCCAGGACTATAATTTAGCATAAACATGGATGATTGTCAACGTTGTTCTGCTGTTATTTCTTGGGAATTTAATTTTTGATTAATAACACTCCGGCCACGATAAAAAGCAAGCCGGCTACCTTCTCCCAGGTCAACTGTTCACCTAAGAGAAAGACGGCCACAATGACAGTCACTACGGGAAAAGCTGCCACAATTGGTGCCACCCGGGACGCTTCGCCCAGCTTCAAGGCGTAATAATAAGTAAGATGGCCCAGCAAAGCCGCGCTAACCCCCTCGCCAGCAATGAATAGCGCCGAGCGGGTACTAACCTCCGCTAGCTCCTGCAACTTGCCGGTAAACAGTCCTACGAACAGCAAGACGATTGTGACCACCGCAGAGCGGATTGATAAGGCCACAAATGGTTCAGTCGGGCCCAACCCAATCTTTCCTAGAATCGGGCCGATCCCCCACAAAAACAGGGTGATTAGCGCAAACAAAAAAGCCGTCAATTCCTTCCCTCCAATAGACCAACGTGGAATTTCATTTAATTTAAAATTTAATAAAATTATAATGTTACCTGCAGTCCGTTTTTAGTCTGGTTTAACCGAAACTGTTTCCGCCCATTTCTTCACCGCTGTCTGGTAACGAGAACACTGCTCTTTACTGGTGCAGCGCCGGCATTCCCGCTTGGGTAGTTTTTTGGCCCTGGGGTTCGGTAAATAAATGATTATCGCCTGCCACCGTTCACAAGGCGGTTGTTGTAGCATAAGGTCAATCTGTAAATGTTTAACCTCATGACCTTCCTCCAACCACTCACGAATCAATTCCTGAACTGCTTCCAGGGTCGGACCGGCGATAACCTTAATTTTTCTCATCATGTACCTCCCACAACCAAACAATTACTGGTGCCGGTTTTCTCATTCGACAGTCTCATCGTTCAATCCTGCCGAAACGACAAATCCCCGGAAATTTTGTCTCCGAGGATCTGGAAGCTGTTCAGCGGGGTTCTCTAGTATTCTTCGTTAGAAGCACCGAAAACTTTAGATTTGTTTGTACTCATTTCACTCCCACAAACATTACATTTGTTACTGGGTGAAGATACTGGAAACATGTTGCCACAGTTTGAACATTTAAATGAGCTTTCTGCATTGTCTGGTTGTTCAGGCGTACTCTTTCTTTCCATTGACATAATAGTCTTAACCTCCTCACCGATATTCTAGGTCTACGCTTATTATGCCCGGAACCAGCAAAGATATGTTAACCAACTAAATAGATCGACCAGCTTGTATTTCCATCGTTTTTCCGCTTGACATCAGTAAACATCAATGATATAGTATATAAGCTGACGTTGAACGAAATAACTTGAGTGATGAGTAAGTCAGATGATCGCGGGTACAAGCGCCGAAAGGCCGTACCTGAGGAAAGTCGGAGCTCCACAGGGCAGAGTGCTGGGTAACACCCAGTGGGGGCGACCCCAAGGAAAGTGCCACAGAAACAAACCGCCGGTCGCCAGACCGGTAAGGGTGGAACGGTGAGGTAAGAGCTCACCAGCAGTTGGGTGACCAACTGGCTAGGTAAACCCCACTTGGAGCAAGACCGAATAGGAGGGCAATGAAGTGGCCCGCTTCGCCCTCGGGTAAGGTCGCTGGAGGTGTCAGGCAACTGACATCCTAGATAGATGATCATCACCTCGTCAAGAGGGACAGAACTCCGCTTACCGATTTACTCGTCACCAAAATGAATGATTTATACAGGCGCTCAACAGGTTTATACTTGTTGGCGCCATTTTAGTAGAAAACATTTCAGTTTCCTGTAGGCACAAAGTTGTCGAAACGATCAACTTAGACAAGTTTTTTGTTAGTGGAGGATTTTCTTGGTATATTTAAGGTTAGATTCAAAATTCCGTCAACAACTTCATAAAGATTCAGCTCTTTAGCGGCAATTCTTTCTACTTTCTAATCCCCCTTCGTCATTAACTCTTTTCTGCATGTAATTAATTACCCTCCCATCCGATATTTGGATTAGGCAACTTATTGACCATTGAAAATTCAGAAATATGTGGCACAGGGATTGATGCACCACCAATCCCTGTTATCACTTTGAGGCTGGTTCCCTGCAAGTAATTTTATTTCCCGCTCAACATGGAAATGAACATCCCGGCCGCCACCGCGGTGCCAATCACCCCGGCCACGTTCGGCCCCATGGCGTGCATCAATATCCAGTTGCGCTTGTCCTCGCTTTGCGCTAATCGATGCATCACCCGGGCTGACATCGGCACCGCTGAAACGCCTGCCGCCCCAATCAGCGGGTTGATCTTTTCCTTCAGGAACAGGTTCATGATCTTAGCAAAAATAATCCCGGTAGCAGTAGCCGTTGCAAAGGCCACCAGACCCAGGCAGAAGATAAACAAAACTTTGGGGTTCAGGAAGGTCTCGGCCGTTCATGGTCGTCCCGACCGATATACCCAGGAATACGGTGACGATATTCAGGAGCGCGTTTTACGCCACATCGCTCAACCGTTCCACTACTCCCGACTCCCGGAAGAGGTTCCCCAGCATCAGCATCGCCATTAACGGGGCCGCCGGAACCAGGAGGGTGATCACCATAACGGCGATGATGGGGAAGAGAATTTTTTCGGTCTTACTCACTGGCCGCAATTGCCGCACGCGGATTTTTCTCTCTTCAGCCGTGGTCAGCAACTTGGCTACCGGCGGTTGAATAAGCAGCACCATTGCCATGTAGGAATAGGCCGCCACCGCGCATGGACCCATCAGGTACGGGGCCAGATATATGAGAGGAGATAGATGGTTGTTGGTCCGACAGCACCGCCAATAATCCCGATCCCGGCTGCCTCCTTAACGGTGAACCCAGCCAGGATGGCCCCGATGTAGGTGATATAAACCGACCGTTTTTAACGTCTCTAACATGTATGTTTCCTCCTCTTGTTACTCCATACTTGCGCAAAAGGCTTCTGCCCGGTTTTAAAAATTAATTAGACTTGGCTTCCTCCTTGACGCGCTTTTCTGTTCCCATGATAATCGCCGACGACAATTGGACCGAAAACATTAATATTATCAAGACCAGGAAAACCGGGTAAAACCATAAGCTACCACACGCCAGGCTCAAGTCCAATCTGTACCTATGCGCATCCCCTCCCAACTCTTATTTTCTTGCCCTGAAAATTATCTAAAATGAAGTTCGTCGGAACAAGAAGCCTGGAGGTAGCCACCCACCATGGGCTGGCCACCTCACATTAATCCCCCTAGCCAATATTCCACCCGCATCACAGCCGTTTTTCGTCATCAATAGTAAACAAGTCTTTTAGACGGCTAAAACTAACGGAGTGGCAAGAACAACGGTACAACAATAATGGTGACAATGTAAGCCAAGATGTTGAATAGACCACCAACTTTGACGTAGTCCATGAAACGGTAGCCGGCAACCAGAGTCATGGTCACTGGAGGAGTGGCAATAGGGGTCGAATACGAGAGGTTAGCCCCGATGACCAGGCCGACAACCAGGGTCAACGGATTAATGCCCAACCCCTGGGCCATGAATATACAGATCGGGGTAAGCATTGCCGTGCACGCCGTATTCGACATGATGTTGGTCAACACAGTCGCGATCAGAACAATTGCCGCGAATACCACCCAGGGCGTGGCATCCGTTCCTAATAGCCTGACTGCAGAGTCGGCGATGATTTTCCCCGCCCCACTCTTATCCAGGCCATCCGCGAAGCCCAAGGCACCGGCCAGGACAGCCACGGTAGTCCAATCCATCGTCTGGTAGACCCGTTTTTCCGAAATGCAGCCCGTCAGGACACAGACCAGGGCGCCGACCATGGCGATCATGCCGACCGTCCAGATCTTGGTGATAAAGCCAGCCACGCAAGTCGCCAGCACCAAGATCGAAATCCACATTTTTACGGGATTAACCGGCTTCTCAACTGTCGCCGCAGCCGCTGCCTCCGCCGTCTGAGTGTCCTGCTTTTCTGCAAAATCAAAGACCTTCTTTTGAAAACTGTAGCCAAATGTCATAAAATATACTAACAACAGGATTAAAAGAGGAATACCCCCAACACCAATGGTAAAAAAGCCCATCGTCGGTTGTCCCATTTTCTGCAGGATCCCCTGGGCAACCAGTTGTGGCGTTGACCCAACCAGGGTTAGCATCCCGCCCGCAACCGTAGCGAATCCCAGCGCCATATAGGTGTTCTTTTTGGTAATCAGTCCACCCGAAGTAGCCGCCACGGAAGCAATTACCGGCAAGAACATTGCACAGACGCCGGTATTACTGAGAAAACCTGACAGAATTCCTGCCACCAAAATCACCGCAGCCAGAAATTTTTTCTCATTCGTGCCAACGGCTTTGACCAGTTTGCTTCCAATCAAGCTTGCCGCGCCGGTTTCAAACAAGGCATTGCCAATCACAATCATTCCCAGCACCATCATCGTAGTGTCGTTGCTGAAACCAGCAAAAGCATCCTTATAACTGATCACGCCGAAGACAGCCATCGCTAGACAGGCGAATATTGAGGTTACAGCGATTGGTACCACTTCAGTCGCATACATAATGATTGCCAGGACAGTAATGATAATCGCAATTGTGGCTGCACTCATGCACGTTCCTCCTTCACACGCTTTTTTTAATAAAGTGGGGTTCCTGTGCAGTGGGGAAAATTTATTTCGTTTTGGTCACAAATATATTTCCATCTTTTATTCTCAACCCTACTCCAAGGTTCAGCAAATTACTATTTACCCCACTCACTTTGTTGGCCGAGTAAAATTTCAGTAGGCACCAGAAGGGGATCAGCCCCCTGAAAAAGAAATGAGACCTCGCCCAAAAAAACACCCAAAGTCAAACTAAAGGAGTGTGAGGTCTCATGTTAAATATTCGCCAA
>JABLXP010000046.1 GCA_013178045.1 Bacillota bacterium | reverse complement strand
GACCTGCTGAGCTGGTTACAGAAGATCTGCCAATAGCCTCTTATTTATGTCAAGTAAATAGGGCATAAATAGGCTCATTGCTTGTTTGTGCCCATCAACTTGACATAAGCAATTACTTTGCATAATTCCCATTATGTAAAGCTTTACATAACGGGAAGACACACTGATCAGTAACGACCATGACCGGCCCCTTGCCTTTGAGGCCCGCTTTTTCACGCGCGCCAGGACCCGTCAGATACCCGGGACTCGTGATAAACTTGACTCGGTTGACAAATTTCCCCTTTACCAGGCGCATCATAATCACAATTCGCTCGGCACATGAGGCAATGTCATTAGCTCCACCACTCCCGGGCAGTCTGACCTTTGGTCGGGTGTAGCCCCCGATTTCTCCGGGAATAACTGTGGTGTTCAGGTTCCCGAAGCGGTCGACCTCAGCCCCCCCAAGGATCCCCAGCGTGATAAAACCCCGTTGTAAATCAGCCATGACACGCCACAGCGGACCAGCCATCAGGGCATGTTCAGCCGTGGGGCTATCAGCTACCGTCCAGGGAATACGCGGGCTGCGGGCTCCCACACCGCCACCTTCATAAATCAAGATGGCATCCGGTGCATGCGTATTATTCGCACAAATCCCCGCGATCAAGGGCAGCCCAATTCCGATGAAAGCAATATCGTCGTTGCGAATCTGGCGGGCGACGGTAGCACCCATTAGTTCAGAAACCGTGTAATCTTTAGCGTAATTCATCTGCCTCCCTCCTCGACGAGGATTTGTGGAATTCGGTAATTATCTACTTCTAGTTCCTTCAGGGCCGCCAAACGTTCCCACCCAACCTTTTTTAAGTACTCAGCGTGATTTTCCACCCCAAAGACCCACTCATCTATCCAGGCGGTGATTCCTTCTGGGGTTTTCGCAGCAGCCATTATTTCACGCCGAAAAGGGATGTCCATCCAGTAGTATCCCGAGAAAGATACGGGATGGCAGCCATACGGTACCTCCACCACCGCTGATACGCTGTACCCAGGAATCACTGTCATATTAGGAATCTTGCGGATCTCGCTGGTCGGTACAATTTCTTCACACGTTAAAATCACATGCTTCGCAGCGCGCGCCATGATGTCGTCATTCACATAACACCCCCACAATTGCGCGTTGCCGGTTTTGTCTGCCCGTTGCGCGTGGATAAGGGCCACATCCGGATTGGCCGCCGGTACCAGGGCAACCGGCCCGCCACCGTAAGGATCTTCAATCACTTTTATCCTGGGATTAACATTGACAATATCTGTTCCCAGCATAGTCTTGACAGGCATAAAGGGTAACCCCATCGACCCGGCCAACAGCCGGGCGGCCATCCCCAGGTTGGAATATTCCTCGACCTCGATAAAATTAGGGATTCCCTTTTCCACCGCGCGGCGGTAGTTCACTCCGTTGCCAATTACTCCAATCCAGATATAAGCGCATTCGATTCGACTTATGCAACCGGCCGCGATCAGCAGTTCCGCCGCGTCGCAACTGGAATCGGTGACCAAGGTTAGATTTCGTTTCCGCTGGCGGATGATCTCGTAACATGTGGCCATTGGTTCGCGGGCACTCAAGCCGCCAAGGGCGAACGAGCAACCATCAGTCACGAACTCACCCACTGCTTCCTTCAGGGTCATCCGTTTGTCTTGCAACCAACATCTCCCCTTCACCCATTGGAGGTTCTTTCCCCTGTCTCTTCTTTATTAAATAAATTAATAAATCTTTTCAAAACAACTTCACTACGTTTCAATCATGCAAACCACAAGAGAATATTCAGGCGCTCAGACCAGTTATCATGTTCGACGCCCAATTGAGCAAATAGCGTAGCCTCTTTTCACGGCATGAAGGTTTACCACGGCTGAACGTGATTAATCTCCTAACTCATGCACATTACCCCCCTTCCCCTTGGCCTAGCTCGGGCTCAGTCATATCCGCCCTCCTTATCTTTCTGGTAAACCATTTTGTGTTCACCCTTACAATTTTTAACTACAAGCAATAATCGTGCCAAGTTTGCCGCACGTTCTTAAACCGTACCAACCAACGTTCTTTTTCCCAGTTCCGATAATGTCTAAAATAACTCTAAACCATGGTTCGACATCTTACGACAACCGGGATGATGTTTCATTCCTGTCGAAAATCGCCATTTTGCGCATGCATGGATGAAACCTCACAGATCCGGGGGCATCACTTTTCAGGAAGGAGAAAAAATAAAGGCATCCAGGGTCAGAACGCCTTCGTTACCTTAGGGTTTACATTCGAAAATTGTTCACTTCCTGTCGCAAATCCTCAGCCAGTTTGGTCAGAGTATTAGATGAGGTCGCAATGGTCCCCATTTCCGCCAGCCGTATGGGCAGCCAGTTGTTTGGATTTTCCGCCTGTGCCTTGGCCACTACGGTAATCGTGCTATAATTTTTCGGATAATCCACCAATTTACTTGCCGATTCGACTTGAACGCCAGTATCTAGCCGCGTCCCAGATTCTGAAAAACAAAAATGTTTTATTTTATGCAATAATGGTGCATTACTATTGCAAAAATGAAACCTGGAAGGATGGATTCCAGGCTTCAAATCTACCGCCGCTAGTCCCAATTATTTATACTTGTTTTGTCGGTTAGGTTGTGTATATAAGCCGACAACAGTATAATAACTGTTTCAAATATGCAACATTAAATCCTATTAAAAACCGTGAAATTTTCGGGCAAAACCCTGTCATGGCGCATTCTCAAAAGGTTTACGAACGAATTTTTCATCGTCATTTTGTCTTGGCACAATTTTTGCTATATTCTCCAATAAATAGAAAAATACTGCCAAGCTTAACTTCTATTTCAAATATTCGAGAAAACAATGTTTTCTCGATTTTTAAAAACCTCCCAATTTTTCAGCACTTCCTTATCGCTAGCTGTCGGGGAAGTGCCCCCTTTTTTCAAAAAGCATGTTATTGAATGATGAGTGTTTGGAAGATAGAGTAAAACCAGCGTTGCTGGCAAGCTGGGCTACACCATGACGCAGGCACTCTTCAAAAAAGCCACTTTGTCAACTTGATTTTTATGGCGCCAGATTACACGGGGGGTGAGTGGATGAATTCTAAGATTGTCATGGTGACACCAGAACCTCTTCCTCCTTTTATGGAGACAGAAATTCGTAAACATATCGACATTATTTATGCTGTCATGGAAGAAGTCATCCCTTGGCTGGATGTTATCAAGAAGTCAAAAGTCAAGGCTGTAATCAGCCGCGGCGGTACAGCAGATATTATTCGTTCGCACCTGGATATACCCGTAGTTAACGTGGAAATCACCACTTTCGATGTTCTCCGAGCCATCTTCGAAAACCGAAATAAGCTCCTTCCCCATGAAAAAGAAATCGGCTTGGTAAGTTATTATAAATCTGGTTATGACATCCCTTCCATGGAACGCATTCTGGGGCTAAAAATCCATAACTTCAGTTACCAGACAACCACCGATCTGCACAATAACGTGCTGAAGGCGAAACAATTAGGTTTAAGAACGATTTTTGGCGGAAAGATCACGCACGATGAATGTAAAAAGCACGGCCTCCAGGGAATTTTGCTGAGCATAGCCCAGGACACCTTCATTCAATCACTCCAAAGATCACATGACATTATTAACATTCGCAAACATGACTCTGAATTAAACGAGCGTCTGAAAGCAATCCTTAATCTAACCCAAGAAGGCATCATCTCGACTGATTCAGCCGGCAAGATCAACCTGATCAACCCGACCGCAGAACGCCTCCTCGGTCTTGATAGGACAGTTATTGGTCAACACATCAACGAAGCCTTACCTAAAGAACTGATTAATATCTTAAACTCATCCGTAGGCGTTTCCCGGCAAATAGTCAGTACCCCCCGGGGTCAAATTGTGGTCAAAAGCACTCCTATCAGCGTGGAAGAAGATGTCGTCGGTACAGTAGCGACTTTCAATGATGTCACCGAGGTCCAAATGCTTGAGTACAAAATCAGAAAAGAATTATTTGCCAAAGGTCTGGTCGCTCAGTACTCCTTCGATGACATCATTGGCCTCAGCGAGCCCTTGCTCAGAGTTATTTCTGAAGCCCGCCATTACAGTCCCTCTGATGCCACGGTGCTGATCACTGGTGAGAGCGGAACAGGCAAGGAATTGTTTGCCCACAGCATACACCGGGCCAGTCACCGCCAAGAAGGTCCTTTTGTGGCCATTAATTGCGCCGCTCTACCGGAAAACCTTTTAGAAAGCGAGCTTTTTGGTTATGAGGAGGGGGCTTTTACCGGGGCACGTAAGGGAGGAAAACCCGGACTATTTGAACTTGCCCACAATGGCACCCTTTTTCTGGATGAAATCGGCGAAATGCCTTACCAGCTCCAGGCCCGTTTACTGCGAGCATTACAGAATAAAGTAGTCAGGCGGATTGGGGGAGAACGCTTAATCCCAGTGAATGTACGAATAGTTGCGGCCACCAACAGCGACCTGCTAGAACTAGTCAAGCAGGGACTGTTCAGAAAAGACCTTTATTTCCGCCTTGACGTTCTCAGACTTAAGATTCCACCCCTCCGCAATAGACTGTCTGACATCCCTTACCTTTTGGACCACTTTATCAAAAAAATATCGGCCAAATACAACAAGCGTGTCCCCGGGTTATCAAAAACCCTCACCCGCCATCTCATGCTGTATAATTGGCCAGGAAATGTCCGGGAATTGGAAAATTTCGTGGAAAAATACGTCCTGCTGTATGACCCGGGCCAAGACCCCGAGGAATTAAATCAGCGGCTCTTAGCCCTACTCGGCCTGGAGGACAGAGAAGTCAAGAGGCCGGCGGTTACCATTAGAGTCGGTAACCTGGAAGAAATGGAAAGAAACATCGTGGCTAAGCTAGACGAAATTTATCAGGACAAACAGGAGCTGGCCGACTTACTGGGCATCAGCAGAACCACCCTCTGGAGAAAACTCCAGTACAAGAAAGGAAGAAAAATGGCTAATCGAAATAAAAGATGAGAGAAAATTCACCCCCCAGACCCAATCCCCCTAATCAAGCTTTGGTCAGCGCCTGATTGAGATCATCAATCAGATCATTGATGTGCTCCAGACCGACAGACAACCGGATGAGATCATCGGTCACACCTGTGGACAACTGCTCCGCTGGGGTTAACTGCTGGTGGGTAGTACTCGCCGGGTGGATCACCAGCGACTTGGCGTCACCGATATTGGCCAGAAGCGAGAAAATTTCCAGATTATCAATAAACTTCATGGCTTTTTCCTTTCCGCCTCTGATGCCAAAAGTCAATAGGGCACCAAATCCATTTTGATAATACCGCCTGGCCAGCTGATGTGACGGATGTTCCGGCAGCCCAGGATAGTTCACCCAGGCAACCGCCGGGTGTCCTTTTAGAAACTCAGCCACCGCCAGCGCGTTCTCTGAATGTCGCTTCATCCGCAACGGTAGAGTTTCAATGCCCTGTAGAATCAGCCAGGCGTTAAACGGGCTGAGGCAAGGTCCAAAATCGCGGAGGAGCTGTACCCTGGCCTTAACGATAAAAGCCGTCGGCCCAAAAGCTTCCGTATAGCGCACCCCGTGATAAGTTGGGTCTGGTTCGGTAAAGGCCGGGAAATTCCCATTGGCCCAGTCAAACTTCCCTCCGTCAACGATAATCCCGCCGATAGAAGTCCCGTGACCGCCTAAAAACTTGGTCGCCGAGTGAATGACGATATCTGCCCCGTGCTGAAGAGGACGGCATAAATATGGGGAAGGAATTGTATTGTCAACAATGAAGGGAATGCCGGCTTCATGGGCAATCTGGCTTACGGCCTCCAAGTCAATCACATCAAGCTTCGGATTGCCGCTGGTTTCCGCGTACAAGGCTTTCGTCTTGGCAGTAATGGCTTTTTTGAAATTGTTCGGGTCAGCCGGGTCAACAAATTTAAACGTTATGCCCAATCGCTTCAGCGTTGCCGCGAAGAGATTATATGTTCCGCCATAAAGGCTGTTCGCCGAGACAATTTCGTCGCCGCTTTGAGCGAGGTTAGCAATGGTGATGAACTCCGCCGCCTGACCCGAGGCCACGGCCAGAGCGCCCACCCCTCCCTCAAGTTCGGCGACCCGCTTTTCCAAAACGTCCGTCGTGGGATTCATGATTCGGGTATAGATGTTCCCCGTTTCTTGTAGCCCAAATAACTTCGCCGCGTGCTCAGCATCATCAAACACATAGGAGGTAGTTTGGTAGATGGGCACGGCCCGGGATCTGGTCACTGGGTCAACCTCTTGTCCAGCGTGCAAACTTTTCGTTTCAAATCTCCACTTACTCTTTTCCCCCATTACAAAAACCCCTTTCGTCTGGTTTATTGAAAAAATATGCCTCTTTGTGGATCACAAAGAGGCATAGCTTATTCATTCAAATTAGCATAGCCTCTCATCTTTCAGATCTGCGTATGAGATCTGCTGGAATTAGCACCTGCTGTTGCCCAAGAATATCCATGGACAGACACCGGTTGCCGGGCTTCATCGGGCCAGTCCCTCAGCCTGCTCTGGATAAGAGGAATTGGTATTAAGTTTAGCATTTGTATATGCTTAGTAAGATATTACCATACAGTTCTTATGGTGTCAAGAACTAAAAGGACAAAGTCCGTGTCAAGATCTAGTAGGTATCTCCACAAAAATTTTTTCCGCTATGAGACCTCACCGTTCAAAACATCAGCATCAAGGCAGCGGCCTTGACAGCCACCCCACAGGTGGTCAAATATTGGCACC
>JABLXP010000045.1 GCA_013178045.1 Bacillota bacterium | reverse complement strand
AGAAGGTCTCGGCATTCATGGTCGCCCCGACCGATATGCCCAGGAACACGGTGACGATGTTCAGGAGCGCGTTTTGCGCCACATCGCTCAACCGTTCCACTACCCCTGACTCCCGGAAGAGGTTCCCTAGCATCAGCATCGCCATTAAGGGGGCCGCTGGTGGAACCAGGAGGGTGATCACAATAACGGCGATGATGGGGAAGAGAATTTTTTCGGTCTTACTCACCGGTCGTAACTGCCGCATGCGGATTTTTCTCTCTTCGACCGAAGTCAGCAACTTGGCTACTGGCGGTTGAATCAGCGGCACCATCGCCATATAGGAGTAAGCCGCCACCGCGCATGGACCCATCAGATACGGGGCCAGGTACGAGAGGACGTAAATGGTGGTCGGGCCGTCCGCCCCACCGATGATCCCGATGCCGGCCGCTTCCTTGACCGTGAACCCGGCCAGGATGGCCCCGATGTAGGTGATGTAAACGCCACCCTGAGCCGTCGCTCCCAGCAGGAGTGTCTTCGGGTTGGCGATCATGGGCCCGAAATCTGTCAGCGCCCCAATGCCGAGAAAGATCACGCAGGGAATCACTTCCCACTCAATCCCGTAATGGTAAAAGATCCACAATAAGTGCCCTTCTTCCATCAAACCGGCCAGGGGCAGGTTGGCCACCAGGATACCAAACCCAATCGGCAGTAGCAGCAGTGGTTCAAATTCTTTTTTGATGGCTAAGTACATGATCGCGAAAGCGACTAACCACATTATAACCTGTTTAACATCCAGGGCTGGTAGTCCGCTGGAAATAAAGACTGTTTTCAGCGTTTCGAGCATGCATATTTCCTCCTCTTGTCTTCCTGTTGGTACAAAGTTAATTATTGGCCCCGGCTTCCTCTTTACCGCGTTTCTCCAATCTCATAATAATGGCCGACATGGCTCGGACGGAAAACATCAGAATCACCAAGACCAGGAACACCGCTGTAAACCCTTTAGCAACCACCTGCATGGCCAAGCCCCAATCTGTACCCATCGTGAATTTACCTCCTAATATGTGTTATTCTACTCTTGTATGTGTTATTCTACTCTTGCTGTATTCTCTTGCGTATGAACTGCCGTAAACTTAACAAATTGTTGGCTTAGGGGTTACATATTTGACCCCTAAGCCAAATTATCTACTTAGTGAATAAATGTTGCGCCCCTAGAACGGCCAGATTAACGGAACCAGCACAATCACGATAATAAAACAAATTATATTAAACAGCCCGCCCCACTTGATGTAGTCGAAGAACTTGTAGCCGCCGGGGCCAAGGACAATGGTCATCGGCGGGGTTGCCACCGGGGTCGAGAACGAAGACGCCGTAGCAGTGCAGAGCGCCATCATGATCGGCAGCGGGTTTGCCCCGATCGCCTTCGCCATGGCCAGGCCAATCGGCGCCAGCATGGCCGTAGCCGCCGTGTTGGACATGCACTGGGTCAGGAACATGCCCAGGAAAGCAATAACCACGAGAATTGTGTATGGGGTAACCTTATCACCAAATAACCCCAGGATGTAGTTGGCCAGCAGTTTGCCGCCGCCGCTCTTGTCCAGGCCGGCCGCAAAGCCGATCGAACCACCCAGCACCAGCACCGTCGTCCAGTCCATCTGCCGGTAAGTGGTTTTTTCGGAAATGCAACCCGTCACCACACAGGCCAGGGCGCCAATCATCGCAATTGTCCCGAGAGGTAGGACTTTTGTGTTTGTAAAGATAAACCCAAGTACACAACCGAGCAAGATGAGCCCAGAAATCCACATTTTCTTTGGGTCCTTGGTTTTGCTTTCACTTTTCTGCGCGGCAACCTTCTCGAGCATTTCCTGCATAAAAGGACTTGGTGGTGGATTCTCACCATACATCTTCACCGCCAGCCATCTCCCGATGGTGAAATTATAAATAAGGAACGCCAAACAAATCGGTCCACCAATCAGAGCAAACTCGAAGAAGCCAAACGGCCGGTAACCCGCCGCGGTTTGCACGCCTTGCACAATTACCGTTGGGGTAGAACCAACCAGGGTCAGCATCCCGCCAGTGACCGCCGCCAGGGCCAGCGGCATAATCGTAAACTTGGCGTTGATTTTACCACCCGAACCGGCGATAATCCCTGCTAAGACCGGCACCATCATCGCCGTGGTTGAAGAGTTGTTCAAGAAAGCGGACAAACCCATCGTGACCAGCAGCATCGCCAAGATGACCCCGAAGGTGCTGCCTTTGGCCAGACCAACGATCTTTTTCCCAATCTCTTCGGCCAGACCAGTCTCAAACAAGGCCAGTCCAACGACAATCATACCGGCGACCAGCAGGTTTGTATCGGCTGATAACCCGCTCCACGCCGTCTTTGCATCAACTACCTTGAACACGACCAGGGCAGCGCATGATCCGACCGCCGTTACAGCTAATGGTATGATTTCAGTGATGTAGAGAATCATCACGGCCGCTAGGATAATCAAACTCGTTTCTGCAGGACCCATCAAATTACCTCCTCCTCTTTAGACTACAACACCGCAAACATAAGTTTCTGTTAAGCAAATCTGTCTCAATGTCTTCACGATCCCACTTTTTGCTCTGTTTACCTGTGAAAATAACCTGATTAAAAGAATGTTGGGTACTTTTCTTTTTAATCCACTCTTTTCATTTCCCACCCCCTCTCCCAATAATAAAAATTACTTTGGCCAAAGCTAACACTATTAAATATTTGGTATCCTGCATCCTAGTATGTTTTTTTAAGTTGCAAGTTGTATGTAAAAACACGTTTTCTTCCTAAATCCCCTGCAAATGCTTAAAAGTCAATCATTTTCCCCTAAAAACCAGAATACACATCGCAAGTCACTCATTAATATAAAGTAAACACTAATCTAAAAGCAGTAGTTAACAAATCATCAATCAAAAAAACTTACTTTACGGGTACGGAAAAGCATATCAAAAAAAGAACAGCAACAGTAACGACCTCTTCTTTATCATCTGTATTATTCTAGCCTTTTGGTAATCTAAAGAATGGGGGAAATTGGTTATTAAATGGCATCATCTGAATATTATTTGGTCTGGCCATGTGCGAAAATGGCCGAAGAAACATAAATAATACGTTAGCCTGGCTAAAGGCAGTACGTCCGGAGTCATCCTGACGATGCTGGTAATCACGATGCTTTATCCGCCTTTTTTAAAGCACCTTGATTATATACTGATGATGCTGCTTGTCCCCCATTCTTTAGATAATCAAACCGCAAGCTTCATTATCCCTATTATCAAGGCCCAGTTATGCATGTCTCTTCTCATTTTTAAGTTAGGTGCTTATTAAAGCCCGAGGCTAGTTTGTATGTGCTGCAACCTACATCTTTTAAAACTTTTTGAAGTTGTTTTCTAACAAAATATTCGACATTATTTTTAAATCTCCTGCCTAATTCTTAAATAATTTTTAGGGAATAATATTGTCGTTTGTTGGCATGTGAATTACACGGGAAAGGCAGAAAACTGTATCTATACTGAATACTGCTGGGATAATCACAAGAAAGTATTTATAGTTTTAGCAAAGCGTACAGACCGCTGTCCATAGTTCGAAAGCAGTTCCCAAATTGGCTCGTAGAAGATCAGTTAAGGGTAAGCTGCGTTAATGAAGGCGAAGTAACGAATAGTAAAATGGGTCATTACCGGGATACCATTAAATTCGATATTTGAGTATAATAGTATAAATTAGTAACAACAATCCGCTTCATAATCTTTTTCCTAATTTTGTTGGGAGGGAAGCATATGAGTAGATATTACGCAGAAATTGGTCGCTACGAGCAAATCGCCATTGATATAGCCAATAAAATTGTCCGAAAAGAACTAAAGGAAGGCGATAAGTTATCTGGGCGTTCAACACTTGCCGGTGCATATAATGTTTCTCCAGAGACAGTGCGGAGAGCAGTTGCTTTGTTACAGAGTAAAGGGGTGGTTGAAGCCTTGGTAGGAAAAGGAATTATCATTCGTTCACGAACTGCCGCCGAACGGTTTTTAAAAGATTTTGAAACAAAACGCGTAATTGAAGAAATACAGGCAAGAATTGCACAACTAACCGCTGAACGTGACAGAATTAATGAAGAAATAGCACATGAATTGTCTATGTTAGTCAATTATACCTCCAAGGCCATTACCCGCATGGATATGATTGATGAAATTCGAATTCCTGAAGATTCTTGGGTAGTCGGTCAAACCATTGAAAGTAGCGGGATTAATGCATTCCATGACACCCTGATTATCGCCATTGAGAAAAATGATGATAATATCTTCTCTCCTGATGCTTCAACAAAGTTATTCGCAAATGATTTGTTAATTATCGCCAGTCCTCCTGGCGCCAGGGAGCGGATCAGGAAAATCATTGAAAGGACAAAAACTCAGGAATAAAAATTCCTGGGTTTGTCAATTATCTGAAGCTAATTAGTTTTCTGCATGGCAACCACCTAACCATAACGGTTATCAAGTCCCTTAACTATTGAACACCTCTATCCAATTCTTATTCTTAATTGATATAACACCAGGGGACGGACTTATTGAGTGTATTTAACCCTTAGCAACCTCATGCCGTTTAACGTTACAAGCAGCGAACTCCCCATGTCCCCGATAACCGCCAACCACAAGGTCAACCAGCCCGGGATAATCAGCAGTAGAATCAATCCCTTGACAATTAAAGCGAAAAAAATATTTTGCTTGATCGTTTTTAATGTCCGCCGGCTCAAATTGATAGCGTAAGGCAATTTGGACAGATCATCGGCCATCAAGGCGATATCCGCGGTTTCTAAGGCGGTATCAGTACCGGCTGTGCCCATAGCAATCCCTACTGTCGATATCGCCATCGCGGGGGCGTCATTGACCCCGTCCCCTACCATTGCCACTTTGGTATGTTCAACCAAAAGCTCCATAACGGCCTTCACCTTATCTTCGGGCAACAGGTCAGCTTTAACCTCGTCTACTCCGACGCTCCTGGCGATGGCCTGGGCGGTCAGCTCATTATCTCCGGTGAGCATCACAACTTTTTCGATGCCGGCCTGCTTTAGCTGCTGGATGGTCTCTCGGCTGCTCTCCCGTAAAACATCAGCTACAGCGATCAGCCCGAGAATGTTCTGCCCATCCCCCAGGACCATTACGGTCTTGCCCTCTGTTTGCAGCCGACCGATCTCTACTTCTGCCGGTGTCAGAGAGATACCCTGCTCAGTAAAGAAGCGAACGTTACCGATGTAATACGGCCGACCTTCAACTTCTCCCCTGGCTCCTTTGCCCAATACAGCCGTGAAATTGCTGACATCTGGTAAAATTAATAATCGTTCTTTCGCACAATTAACGATCGCCTCACCCAATGGATGCTCCGAGCGGGATTCAATGGCTGCCGCGATCGCCAGCATTTCCGTTTCACTGGTTCCATTAAGGGGAATGACGTCAGTGACCCGGGGTTTTCCCCTGGTTAAGGTACCGGTCTTATCAAATGCGATCACCGACAGTGCCCCGGCTTCCTCCAGGCATACGCCACCCTTAATCAATACCCCATTCCTGGCCGCACTGCCAATGGCCGCCACGATCGACACCGGGGTCGAGATCACCAGGGCACAGGGACAGGCCACCAAAAGCATGGCCAGCGCCTCATAGAACCATTTATTAAAGGGCTGGTGAAAAATCAGGGAAGGAACAGTTGCGACCAGAACCGCCCCCAGGAGCACCAGGGGTGTATAATAGCGGGCAAACCTGTCGACAAACTGCTGGGATGGAGCCCGCTGCGCCTGGGCTTCTTCGATGAGGTGAATAATTCTGGACAGGGTATTATCTCGGGACAGTCTGGTTACTTCAATCTCCAGGAAACCACGCTCATTGATGGTCCCGGCGAAAACCTCGTCGCCGGCTTGTTTATCCACTGGCAGCGACTCGCCAGTGATGGGCGCTTGATTGACAGTAGACGCGCCACCCACCACCCGGCCGTCCATTGGGAGCCTTTCCCCTGGTCGAACAATGACGATGTCGCCTATTCGGACCTGCTCAACCGGTAAAATCATCTCTCGCCCGTTCCGACGCACCAACGCCTGGTTGGGGGTTAACTCCATCAACGTGCGAATCGAGTTACGGGTTTTGTCCAGGGTATAGGCCTGCAGGGCGTTCCCCAGGGAAAACAGGAAAACAACCACAGCCCCTTCTGCAAACTGCCCAATCGCCGCCGCCCCAATTGCGGCCAGAGTCATCAACACATTCATGTCCAGTTCACGAGCGTTAACCAACACCGACCACCCACTTTTGGCGGGGAGGTAACCGCCCAGGATGATGCCGACAACATATATGGCGTGAGTAATTGTAAATGATACTTTTAACTGTCCCAGGAGCACGGCCAGGAGAATCATCACCCCAGACATAACGGTCGATAAGGCATATTTATTCGTTCGCCAGAAGGATGCACTCTCCTGTCCCGCTCCATCAGACCGCGTGCCCTTAGACGGAGAAGACAACTCAGACGAGTTTAGCTGTTCTTCTCGCACCTGGTAGCCAAGGTTCTGGATCTTATTAATCACTTGCGCAATATTAATGGTGCTGGGGTCGTACGCGAGGTTAAGTTTACCCGTTGTAAACACAACGGTTGCGGCGATCACCCCGGGTACTTGCCGAATAGCTTTCTCTAACTTTGCCGCACAATCCGGTCAGTCCATCCCGGTGATTTGCAGGGTGCTGTTAAAATCACGGATTTCCACTGCTTCACTCAAGGCCATAATCCTCTCCTCCCCTGTTGCTGTGTAAAAGTACCATTAATCTACTCCAGAACGTGTTCTAATCCCTGAGCGAACAGCTTTTCCACGTGCTGGTCAGCCAGGGAGTAATACAGGACCTTCCCATCCCGTCGAAACTTGACCAGCTTCTGCGTACGCAAAAGCCGGAGATGGTGGGAAACAGCCGATTCCGAGACCCCGATGACCGCTGCTAAATCGCAGACACACAACTCTTTGGACATGAGAGCAAACAGCAGCTTAATGCGCGTGGGATCCCCCAAGGTCTTGAAAATTTCGGCCAGAGGCTGAGCAACCTCTTCCCCAATCATCTTCTGGCGGACTTCTTGCACATTGGCTTCATTAATACAGGTTATGTCGCATCGATCTATAATTTCCTGACTCATCTGCCCCATCCTCCCAATGGCTTCTCAGTAGTATATGTGATCATTTGATTGTTTGTTCAGATGTTATTTTAAATTTAACCTGCTCTGGTCGAGCTTGTCAAGAAAAAAAAAGCAAAACCCCAGGTGATTAACCCGAGGTTTCACATAGAATTAAATTCCGGCAACGTTCTACTCTGCCAGGGGCCGACGCCCCAAGTACCATCGACGCTGGAGAGCTTAACTACTGTGTTCGGGATGGGAACAGGTGTGGCCTCTCCGCTATCGTCACCGGAATTTTTTTCGTTTTGGTTGTTCTTTCAAAAC
>JABLXP010000044.1 GCA_013178045.1 Bacillota bacterium | reverse complement strand
CTTAGGCCCTTGGCTTTGCGTCCCTGCCTTTCGGCAGGTTTGCCATTGTAATGTCTATGTAAACTATGTTGTTGTAACAGCTACTCAGTTATATGGTAATATTATACTATTTTTTTTTTTTTTTTTCAACGGGTTTCTTCATTTTTCTCTATATTTCTTGTCGACACGCCGCTTTTTCAATCATTTAATCTTTGAGAAGTTGCCTTCATATTGCATTTTGGCTAAATAAAACCATGCGTTTTATCATCCTATTTTCCTTTCAAAGACCGCTCATCTAAATCCTCGCAAAGCCTTATTTCACGCGGCTTTCGGCACGTTTTATCAGAACTATGCACTCAACGTGATCAGTCTGCGGAAACATGTCCACTGGCTGGACCTCCTCGACCATAAAACCATGCTGGGTCAAGTAACTCAAATCCCTGGCCAGAGTCGCCGGGTTGCAAGAAACATAAATAATTGTGTCTGGCTTTAAGTTGCCTATTGCCTCCAGGACTACCCGCTCACAGCCTTTTCTCGGCGGATCCATAACAACTACATCCGCTTGAATGCCCCGGCTGGCCAACCTCGGTAGAATTTCTTCCGCTTTCCCAACGATAAACTCGGCATTATCAATCCCGTTCAACTCAGCGTTCTGCCAGGCGTCAGCTACTGCTTCCTGAATGACTTCAATCCCATACACCTTCCTGGCCTGTCTGGCCAATAAAAGGGAGATTGTGCCGATCCCGCAATAGAGATCAATTACCGTTTCCTGGCCAACCAACCCGGCATACTCTAATACCTGCGCGTACAAAACTCTCGTCTGGACCGGGTTAACCTGATAAAAACTGGCTGGTGATAAGTCAAAACGCAGGCCAGCCAGTTCATCAGTAAGATTGGCCCGTCCTGCCAGCAGGAGCCACTGCGGTCCGAAGAGGACTGAAGTCCGTTTTGGATTGATGTTCTGGACTACTGAGACAATCTGAGGAAACTTCGTCATCAATTCCCGAGCAAGATCATCTTTTCCTCTGAACTTTTCAGTTTCCGTAACCAGAATGAGCATAATTTCATTATTCATCGCACTCTGGCGCAGGACAACATGACGCACTTCGGGTGTATATTTTCGCACCACCAGACGAATTTTCGACCAGAGTTCGGGTAACAGCAAACAATCCGCTGGCTCGATCACCTGGTGTGATCCCGGAGCAAAGTAACCCAGTCCACTCTTGCGGTTGCTTTCCCGACCATGCCACTCGACTTTGTTGCGGTAACGCCAGGGGTCGTTCATACCGATGATTGGTTGAACAACTGGCTTTTCGAGCCCCCCGATCCGGGCCAAGGCATCACGCACTAATTGAGTTTTCAGACGCAGCTGTTCTTCGTAACAGATGTGTTGCAACTGACAGCCACCGCACTGGTTAACCAGTTGACACGCCGGTTCAGTGCGGTAAACAGAAGGTTTAAGTATCTCAATAATCTCTCCCCGCAGATAGCTCTTTTTCGCCTCTACCAGGCGCACCCGTACTTCCTCACCAGGAATTGTATTCGGGACAAACACCGCCCAGCCGTCATACCGACCGACACCTTCTCCCTGGTGGGAAAAACCTTCAATTACCAGGATAATCTCTGCTTTAATTTTTTCATGTTCTGTTCGTGGCAAAACACTCCGTCTCAACCCAACTGTCCCCCCGACAGAAATCGCAAACAATCTAGATATTCCCAGGCACTAATGTGCACTCCAGAATATGATGAACGTCATGACACCATTCCACACACCGTGCGCGACAACTGATGGATACAGCGAACCCGTCCGCTCGTAAAGCCAGGCCAAGCCAAATCCCCCTAACATCAAAGGAATAAACCGAACGACGTCCAGGTGAAGCACGGAAAAAAACATGGCCGAGAGCCACAAAGCCATCCGCACACCAAGTCTGGACCGAAGATAAGGGTAAACAAAACCCCGAAAATACATTTCTTCACTCACGGGCGCCAGGACTGAACCAACCAGCAGAGGAATGATCAATTCCCGCCAGTTTTTCACCCGCATCACGATTTCAGCAAATGGCTGCGGGGCAGGTACCTCAGGATAAACCAAACTGATTAAACTGGCCCCAACGAACATCAGAGAAAACAAGCTGATTCCTCCCAGAAAGCCCAGCCATAAAGCTCGCGGCCAAGGGTAATTACCTAAACCAAGGTCTTCAGGTCGGCATTGGTACTTAACAAAACTGAAATAGCACACCAACCCGATCACCATCAGCGTTTGCAGAATAGCCCCAACCAGAAAGTAATACAGATCAGTGGCTGGAATAAAAGCCAGCACTTTAACCATCAAGCTAAAGATAGCGCGGCCTATCTTGTCATACAACCAGCCCACACCGGCAATAGCCACCAGGACTACCAATAAATCAGTCAGTTTCCAGGGGTAATGGTGACCGGGGAAAGTTTTCCGCATCTTAACACTTCCAATGCGTTTTATTTTGAATAAAGATAAGTATAAGTATATCTCATTTGTTCTTATGCGAAAAGTTATTGAACAGAAGCAGTAAAATGCTCCATATTTCTCACGACAAGTCTCGATAATAAACCCGGGTTTGAACGGACATAATATTAGACGAAGTCGTTTTAATAAAACTTCACCATCGGGGAAGGTATTTTTTAACTGCTCAGGGGGTAAACTAAGATGGTACTGTGGCTGATCATTGCCCTGGCCCTGGCTATCATTGGCTACATGATTATTGCATTTGTAGCCGGTCTTAAAATCTTACCAAAATATGGAATTCACCAGAATGCTTTTCAGCAAAGATACGATTTTGAGTTAGGAGAAGAATGGTCGATGAGGAAAAACACAGAAAAATCGGCAACAGACAAAATCAATGAAAAATTAGTACCATCCACTTTGGTTCATGAACTCCCACCGGTGTATGGAGAAGACAAGATCGTAGCCCTGGTTCGGGACCCTTACTGGATCTTCGCTTACTGGGAGATTACACCATCAAAGCAAGCCGAGATCGAACGCCTCTATGGTCCTAATACCTGGGAAGAAAGCCAGCCCGTGTTGAGAGTTTACGATACAACCGGTATTTATTTTAATGAAAACAATGCTCACGTCTACTATGACGTACTGATCAATAACTACGCGAACAACTGGCATATTAATGTGGGGCAGCCCAACCGCACGTTTTGTGTGGAGCGCGGTTTAATTTTAAAAACTGGTCAGTACGTACCTCTGGTCCGCTCAAACTTTGTCACCACCCCACTGGATCACATCTCAGAGGTAGTCGACGAGGAATGGCTGTTGATCAGCGAACATGACCGGAAGCTTTACCAGCGCATTGGCGAGTTGCCGATCAACGTAAGTTCTCCGCAATATGCCTACGGGATCGAGATTGCTCAAGAATTGGCCTTCGGCATCAGTTCACCACAAATGAATCGGCCAATTCCCACCAATCAATGGAAATTTACATCTGAGAAACCTGGAAAGGATTGATGACTGTGCCCAAAGGATATATGATACTGGTGCTTCATGCTCACCTGCCTTATGTTCGACACCCTGAACACGAACACTTTTTAGAAGAACGCTGGTTATTCGAAGCGATCACAGAAACCTACATTCCCCTGATTAAACTATTTGAGGATTTGTCGCGCGACGGGGTCGAGTGGCGGTTAACCATGTCAGTTACGCCACCGCTGGCCTCGATGCTGGTCGATCCTTTGCTCCAACAACGGTACGTCAGACATTTAGATAACCTGATCGAACTGGCCGAACGGGAAATGGACCGGACTCGTTATCAGCCCGAGTTCTACCGCCTGGCGGAAATGTACCGCGATCAATTTCACCAGGCCCGTTACATATTCTGCGAGCAATACCAATTAAATATTCTGAATGCTTTCAAGAAATTTCAGGACCAGGGGTATCTGGAGCTCATTACTTCTGGCGCGACACACGGGTTCTTTCCATTGCTGGGGATTCATCGCGAAGCGATCAGGGCCCAGGTGGCCGTTGCTATGGAGACCCACACCAAATTTTTCGGTCGTTCCCCGCAGGGGATCTGGTTGCCGGAGTGCGGGTACCATCCTGGAGATGACTGGATTTTACGCGAGTTTGGCCTCCGCCACTTTTTTACCGATACCCACGGCGTGCTGTACGCCTCGAAACGGCCAAAGTATGGGATTTTTGCGCCGATTTACTGTCCATCAGGGGTAGCCGCGTTTGGACGAGATGTTGAGTCCTCCAAACAGGTCTGGAGCGCAGAAGAAGGATACCCCGGGGATTACGACTACCGTGATTTTTACCGGGACATCGGTTTTGACCTGGATTTCGACTACATCAAACCATATATTCACCCGGATGGCATCCGCATCCACACGGGCATGAAGTATTACCGTATTACGGGAAAGACTAATCACAAAGAGGTCTATATCCCGGAGCACGCTCGGCAAAAGGCGGCCATCCACGCCGGCAACTTCATGTTTAACCGAGAAAAGCAGATTGAATACTTGGCCGCGATTATGGACCGTCAGCCCCTGATCGTTTCCCCGTACGATGCCGAATTGTTCGGGCACTGGTGGTTTGAAGGTCCGATGTTTTTAAATTATTTTATTCGAAAAGTGGCTTACGACCAGAACGTCTTTAAGCTGATCACCCCCAGCGAGTACCTGCGGTATTATCCCTGTAATCAGGTGGCCGTGCCGAACATGTCCAGCTGGGGGAATAAGGGATATAACGAAGTCTGGCTGGAAAAAAGCAACGACTGGATTTATCGCCACCTGCACAAAGGGGCGGAACGAATGATTGAACTTGCCGATCGATATCATTCGCCAAACGACCTGGAGCGCCGGGCCCTCAACCAAGCCGCCCGAGAATTGCTGCTCGCGCAGAGCAGTGACTGGGCGTTTATTATGAAAACCGGTACCGCCGTGGATTACGCTATCAGGCGGACTAAAGATCACCTCTGGAATTTGCAGGAAATTTATTATAGCCTCAAGGAAAATCGCCTTGATGCCGGCTGGTTAAGTGACTTGGAAAACCGCAACAACATCTTCCCTGAGATTGACTACAGGGTTTATAGCCGTCATTATCGGGGTGCCGATGATTTTGTCCCGATGTTAGCAGCAAAGTAAAATATTACTTTAAAGAGTATCTTCACGAAGGTACTCTTTTTTATTTTGACGACCAGGCTACAATTTAACTTTACTCTCACCCACATCCAAACTGATGTCGGCCGCGCTATAGGTGTGAGTCAAAGCTCCAACGGAAATAAAATCTACCCCAGTTTTGGCTACGGCCACTACCGTCTCCTCAGTAATCCCCCCCGAAGCCTCCAGTTTGACCCGTCCATTGGCTAAACGCACGGCTTCCGTCATCTCCTCGTAGGTCATGTTGTCAAGCATGATGATGTCTGGCCCGGCCGTGAGGGCCACTTTAAATTGCTCAAGAGTTTCCACTTCAATTTCAACCCGCATGGTAAACGGTATGTTTTTTCTGGCCGCGGCGATCGCTTCCGCTATACCACCCGCCATCTTAATGTGGTTATCTTTAATCAAGACGGCATCGTACAGGCCAAAACGGTGATTGGTTCCTCCCCCCACCGTAACCGCGTACTTTTCCAGTAGCCGCAGACCCGGCGTTGTCTTACGGGTGTCAACGATTTTCGCGGGATATGGCCTAACCAGTTCCACGTAGCGAGCCGTCCGGGTGGCAATCCCCGACAACCGTTGCAGAAAATTGAGGGCGACCCGCTCACCCGTCAGGATCGCTCGCGCAGAACCGGCGAGTTCAGCAATCACCTCACCGGGAGCCAGGAAATCGCCATCCCTCTTTCGCTCGGCGTATTGAATATTCGGATCCAGATATTCAAAAACCCACCTCGCCACATCATTACCCGCCAGAACACACGGCGATTTGGCGTGAATAAAGGCAGTGGTTTTCGCTTCGGCCGGGACTGTCGCCGCTGTGGTTACATCTCCTGTTCCAATATCTTCAGCCAGAGCCAGTTCAATGATCGGTCTGACTGCGCG
This sequence comes from Bacillota bacterium, assembly GCA_013178045.1. Classification (NCBI taxonomy): domain Bacteria; kingdom Bacillati; phylum Bacillota; species Bacillota bacterium. The sequence goes on along the minus strand of JABLXP010000044.1, from coordinate 1,917 downwards.
CCAGTTTAGACTCAACCCAATCCCTCCCAACAGTCAATTTTTAAATATTATTTTTTCATAAACCAAAAGAGTATTAAAATATTTAGCATCCACTTTAACACGTTATATTGACTAAACCCGCCGGGGTAACCAGAAACATGTCTTCGAACGCAATACAATGCTGCCGGTAGGGCCAATGGATCTCCGCGCAACCGATCATCCCTGGTTTTAAGCGAATGTGGTTTCCCCGGCGAAACGTCAGCCGCGATTTTTCTTGTTTCCCTAATATGTGGCCCATATGTCGGTGATACTGACGAAACAGTGAAAAATTGGGTGGGATCAAGCCCACTTTTTCAATCAGCGATTGATGGCGAACCAGCGTGCTGAGCCCGATCAGATACACGTCTTCCCCGGTCATCCCGGCTTTGGCGTTACTGAGCATCGTCTGAATCGCTCGATTTTCCAAGGCATATATTTTTTCCCCCGCCGTCGTAAACACACTGGTTCTGGCCAAATCCGAACAACCGAGCAAGATGCCTTTCGCATTAACCAGGGACACCCCCGCGTCAATCTTCAACGAGTTGATGTGTTTGGACAGTCCATAATCCGCGGCCGGATGGGCCGGGTAATAGGTGCGCGTGCCTGAGTGAATGACGATAAATTCAGTTCTAAAAAAGGCCGGCAATCGGTGTTCGGTTTGAAAAGCATCCAGGGCCGCCCTAAACCGGTTGGCGACATCCGCTTCGGTAATCGTCTTTTTCAAGCCGATTGCTTCCTCGGCCCACGCCAGGGCGTTTTCTATACCCCGTCTGGTAGCGACACTGCACAGGATATAGGCTAATAGATCGTCGCCGGTCCGCTCTTCGCGCCACTGACGCAGTAAAGCCGTCGCCGGTCCAACCTGTTCTTCAGGCCATTGTAATGCCAAGTAGGCGTCGAGAGTTAAATTCTCCTCTTCAATACCCAGGCTAGCCGTTTCGCCAATTTGCTGACGGAGAAACCCGGCTAAGCAAAAACGGCCCAGATAACGCCAGCCTTGCTCAGGGATAAACTCAGGACAAACCAGGTAGATTTCGTCACTTCCTTTGACGTATAAAGCCCCAATCATTTTGGGCTCTAAAGTTTTAAATCCGAGGCCGGTCACCTCCTGAAGGTTAAGGGAAGAACTGAGCCAAAGCGCGTCCAACCCTTGCTCAGTCATCAACTTATCCAATAAGCTAAAACGGTTATCTTCCGTAACTTCTAGGTAAGGGACTATATCGTTATATTCATTGAGTTCAGCCGCAACTAAACAGGCAAACGGCTCTAGCTGGCGACGGCTCTCCGTGAACCTGTTCGTTACATCAGTCGTCGGAATACTATAAACGTGCACCTTGGCATCCTTCTCTTTTCTGCCGTGAATAACTACCCGCTGCTGCTGCCGCAGGTGAAAGTAATAGCCAACCACCAGATCTGCATCGACTTCAAGTTCAGCCGCTTCGCCAATAATTTCAGCAATCGCAGAACAAAACTCGGTTCCTGGCCAGTCATCTGCATCATCAAACGTGAAATAGTAGCCCAAGTAGCGCACCTTAACGGTGGGTATCAACTCACCGAGGGAGAAATTACCCCGTTCCGCGGCGTTTATAAGTAGAACCCGCTGTCCCTCCGTCTTGAGGAGGAAGGGTTGGTATACCCTTTGAGCGTCCAGAGCAAGGGCTGGGTACAGAAACCGTTCGGCTGATCGCAGACCGGTTTCTCTGGCAATCACCTGTAAATTACTGATTAATTGGGGCAACCCGATCATCTCACTTGATGGTATTAATTATTAATGAGCCTTTTGCAATTTTCCAACACTTGATTTACTAAGGATTTTAGGGCCATAAAAAAGGACTTCACCCCAATTTGGAGAAGTTTTCAAGTAACCAAACCGAAAACCCCATAAAGGAGTGAAGTCAC
>JABLXP010000043.1 GCA_013178045.1 Bacillota bacterium | reverse complement strand
GACCTGCTGAGCTGGTTACAGAAGATCTGCCAATAGCCTCTTATTTATGTCAAGTAAATAGGGCATAAATAGGCTCATTGCTTGTTTGTGCCCATCAACTTGACATAAGCAATTACTTTGCATAATTGCCATTATGTAAAGCTTTACATAACGGGAAATCTCAATTGGCGATCGGAACATGATTGCCAACATAAACTTTATTAACCTTCAAGAGACAAGTTGTGGTGCGGTGATTATATTTAAAGATATTTCTGAATTAGAGACTTTGAAAAAGGAATTGAAAAAAGTCAAAGAACTCAGTGAACAACTCGATTCCATCATGGAATCATCGTTTGATGGGATCGCCATCTCGGATGGAAACGGACGATTTATTCGTCTAAGCAAGAGTTATCTACGAATTGGTGGTCTAAACCCGGACCAGATTCTGGGAAAAACAGCTGAAGAATTAGTTAACACGGGTGTATTGGACCGGTCGCCAACTTTGATCGCATTAAGGGAAAAGCGGCCAGTGTCTATGATTCAACATAATTGTGCCGGCAAGCAGATCTTTTCCACCAGTAACCCGGTTTTCGATGAGCATGGGAATATTGTTCAAATAGTTACCAATATGCGTGATATGACCGAGCTGCTTTATTTGCGCGAGGAAATCAAGCGGGTTAATGAGTTAAATGAGCAGTACCAGAGAGAATTGGAGGAATGGCGGGCCAAGTCCCTGGCGAGCAGTCAGATCATAACCCAGAATGTGCAGATGAGAAAACTGATCACTTTAGCCAGCCGCGTGGCTAAAGTAGACTCGACGGTGTTAATTACTGGCGAATCCGGTGTTGGCAAAGAAGTGATGGCTAAATACATTCACAGCACCAGTTCTCGACGAGAGGCTCCCTTGATCACAGTAAACTGCGGAGCGATTCCGGAGAATTTATTAGAATCAGAATTATTCGGTTATGAGAAAGGGGCCTTCACCGGGGCCAATAAAGAGGGCCGGCCAGGGATGTTTGAACTTGCCCACCGGGGGACTTTGCTGCTAGATGAGATTAGCGAGATGCCACTTAATCTCCAGGTCAAGCTGCTCAGGGTAATTCAAGAGCAGCAGTTTTTCCGGGTTGGTGGGACAAAACCAATTAGTACAGATGTGCGAATTATCGCCGTGACCAACCGCAATCTGGCCGATCTGGTCAAGGAAAGAAGATTCCGCGAGGATCTCTATTATCGGTTAAATGTTGTTCCCATCGAGATCCCACCCTTGCGGGAACGGCGGGAAGATATTGTTCCTTTAATTACTCATTTCCTAGCCAAATATAACAAAAAGTATAACCTTAACGTGCGGCTTTCTAATGAAATCTACCAGTATTTAGAAAGGCACAATTGGCCTGGTAATGTTCGAGAGTTACAAAACGTAATTGAACGCTTGGTTGTAACCTGCGACGGGAATGTGGTTTCGATCGCTAACTTACCTTCGAATATCTTAGGCCAAGATAAAGAGAACGATAGTCCTGTCCTTGTTCGAGCGGTTATCCCGATGCGTCAGGCCGAAGAAATGATGGAAAGAGCTCTGATAAATCTGGCCTTAGCAGCGGGTAGAACAACCAGGGGAGCCGCGGAACTTTTACAGGTAGCTCACTCGACGGTGGTCAGAAAAGCGGCCCGGTATGGATTAAATCATGGTGCCGATATGCACCAAGCTGGTCTAGTGATTAACCAGGATTAGCAATTTCTTAATGAAAAGCTGGTTTTAATAACCAGTTTTTTTATATGTCTATAAGTTTTAAATTTTTTAAGATATTGGCTACAATTGGACGAGCTAGCTGATGAGAAAAAATTTGCCTGCATGGGCTTGGCACGATATTTGCTACTATATAAAAGGACAGAACAAAAAAGGACAGAACAGGGATTAGTTTTGGGCGGTGACCAATCTCCAAAAATAATACGCCAAATTAATGTGGGGGGGAAGCAAGATGAGTAAAACTGCGCTGGAAGTTGCCCAGGAACAATTAGCTATGGCAGCCAAGTACATGAATCTGGAACCACAGATCTATGAAATGCTGAAAGAGCCAATGCGCATGGTGACTGTCCGGATTCCGGTGAGAATGGATGATGGCTCTGTCCAGGTGTTTACCGGTTTTCGGGCTCAACACAACACCGCGCTAGGCCCAACCCGCGGAGGGACGAGGTTCCACCCGGAGGAAACTGCTGATGATGTTAAAGCCCTGTCTTTGTGGATGACGATGAAGAACGCCCTCAACGAGATCCCGAACGGGGGTGGCAAGGGTGGTATTATCGTTGATCCCGATAAACTATCCAAAGGAGAACTAGAGAGGCTGTGCCGGGGATATGTTCGGGCGATTGGTCCGATCATCGGGGCGTGGAAGGACTTCCCGGGGGCAGATATTGGTACCTCGGCACAGACGCAGAGCTGGATGCTAGACGAATGGGAAGCCATGAATATGCACCACGAGCCGGGGGGAATAAGTGGTAAATTAATGGTCCTGGGCGGCTCAGAGGGCCGGCCGGAAGCGACCAGTATGGGTTGCTTGTTTGCTACCCGGGAGGTAGCCAGAGTTCTGGGCTTGGAAATGAACAAACTGACGGCGGTTGTCCAGGGGTTTGGCAAGGTGGGCTGGCACCTGGCTAAACTGTACCAGCGTGACGGGGTCAAAGTCCTGGCGGTGAGTGATGTTAATGGAGGTATTTATAATCCCGAAGGCTTGGATATTATTGATGTTCACGATTATGCAGAACGTACCGGAACCGTGGTTGGTTATCCGAAAGCCCAGGCGATCGACAATGCCAGCTTGCTGGAGCTTGAGTGTGGCATTCTGGCCCCGTGTGCTGTGCAAAACGTGATTACTGAAGAAAACGCGCCCCGGATCAAGGCTAAAATGATTATTGAAGGAGCCAATGGGCCGACTACTCCTGAAGCCGAAGAAATCCTCATTAAAAACGGCGTATTTATCGCGCCGGATATTTGGGCCAATTCGGGAGGGACGCAGGTTGCCCACTTTGAACGGATCCAGAACCTCCATGATAATCGTTGGACCGAGGAGGAGGTTAATGCTAAGCTGGAGCGGATCATTGGGAAAGTGTTTAAAGAGATTTATAAACTCCATAAGGAACAAAATATATCTATGCGGTTGGCTTGCTGGGTCCGGGCGATTACTAAAGTGACCGAGGCAATGAAAGCCAGAGGTTGGGTCTAGGCCTGCCCACAATTGACTTTTGTTAACAAGACAGTTACAGGTATTAAAGGTTAAACCATACTGTTTTTTACGATGGTTGTCGGGCTATCTCGGCCTGACATTCATCGTTTTATTTTAAGAACTGGTAAAAGGAGGAGAAATGTTTGGCTGAACTGACTAAGAGAAGGATTGATATCCGGATCGACCAGAAACTCTGCAAACAGTGTGGGATCTGTGCAGAGTTCTGCCCGGTTCAGGCACTGGAACTGAGTGAATTGGGCGAGCCAGAGTACCGTTATCCTGAACGCTGTGTCGGCTGCCAAATGTGTTATTTCCGCTGCCCGGATTTTGCTTTGCGGGTATATGATTTGGGGGGTGAAGCCAATGGAGCGTAGAAAGGGTGTCAAGTTTCTTCAGGGTAATGAAGCCTGTGCCGAGGGTGCTTTTGCGGCTGGGGCCCGTTTCTATGCCGGGTATCCCATTACCCCTTCTTCGGAAATTGCCGAAATGGCGGCCTACCACCTGCCCAAGCTGGGTGGGACTTTCTTGCAAATGGAAGACGAGATTTCGAGTATCGCTGCAGTGATCGGCGCTTCGTTAGCCGGGGTGAAATCGTTTACAGCTACCAGTGGTCCCGGCTTCTCCTTAATGCAGGAAAACTTGGGAGTGGCAATCCTGTCTGAAGTTCCGTGTGTGATCATCCACGTGATGCGATCAGGACCCAGCACCGGCTTGGCGACCCGCCCGGCCCAGGCGGACATCATGCAGGCGCGCTGGGGAACCCATGGTGACCACGCCATCATTGCTCTGGCGGCGGCCTCTGTTCAGGAATGCTTTGAATTGACGGTCACGGCCTTTAATTTTGCTGAGCGGTTTCGAACCCCGGTGATTCTGTTATCTGACGAAATTGTCGGGCACATGCGGGAAAGCGTTGTTTTGCCGGACCCGGCAGAACTGAAAATCATCAATCGTAAGTCGCCGACTGGGGACCCGGCCCAGTACCGACCGTTTGCCCCGGATGACGACCTGATTCCCCCGATGTCGGCTTTTGGTAGCGAGTATATCGGGCATGCCAACAGCTCAATGCGCGATGAAACCGGCTTTCCCAACAATACCCCGGCTAATGCTGAGCGGGTCATCCGTCGTCTCTATGACAAGATTTACCGCCACCGTCATGAGATTATCTTAACGCGGGAGTTCTACCTGGATGATGCAGAGATTGGCCTGGTGGCCTTCGGGGCGACATCGAGGGCGGCCAGAGAAGCTGTCATGCGGGCCAGACGGGAAGGAATCAAGGCCGGTTTGCTGCAACTCAAGACTATCTGGCCGTTCCCTGACGAGGCGGTCAGCCACCTGTTAACCCAAGCCCGGACAGTTATCGTACCCGAGATGAACCTGGGACAGTTGGTCTTGGAGGTCCAAAGGGTGAATAAGCTGGACCGGCCCGTGCATAGTCTGACCCGGGTTGATGGTCAACTACTTAACGCCAACCAAATCCTGGCCAAGATACGGGAGGTGAAATAATGCTCGTCGACGAGGCGATCTATCGCTATCTACGGGAAGATAAATTACCTTTAATGTGGTGCCCAGGCTGCGGCAATGGTATTATTCTGAAAACAATTGTCCGCGCGATGGCCGAGCTTGCACTTGACCCGACCAAAACCGTAGTCGTCACCGGGATTGGCTGCTGGGGCAAAGCTGATGATTATCTGGGGGTTCACACCCTTCACTGCACCCATGGACGAGCCTTGGCCTATGCTACCGGCATCAAGGCGGCTCGCCCGGAACTGAAAGTCATCGTGCTGATGGGGGACGGGGACGCGGCTACCATCGGCGGTAATCATCTCATCCATGCCGCCCGGCGCAACATCGATTTGACCGCCATTGTTTCTAACAACTACAATTATGGCATGACCGGCGGCCAGTACTCCGGCACTACCCCGCTGGGCAGTATTACCACCACTTCCCAGTATGGCACAGTAGAAGAGGGTTTTGACCTTTGCAATCTGGTGATTGGTGCGGGTGGGAGCTATGTTGCCCGTGGTACAGTGTTCCATGTCAAAGAACTGAAACGAATCCTGGTGGAAGCGATTCGCAAGAAAGGCTTCTCCTTTGTCGATGTCATCAACAACTGCCCGACCCACTTTGGCCGTAACAATAAAATGGGTGGTCCGAAGGAAATGATGCACCGGCTGAAAGAAATAGCCGTGAGTCGGCAGACCTGGGAACGTCTTTCCGCGGCGGAGAAAAAAGGAAAACTTGTCATCGGTGAGTTGTTGGATATCAACCAACCGGAGTTTACGGATCGCTACGCTGCGCTTCGCCAGCGGGCGCAAGGCAATGGAGGAGGAGTTGGCACATTCCTGAGGTAGAACAAATAGCGGTGAAAGCGAGGGATAAGCTTGAAGAATAAATGGGAAATCCTGCTGGGCGGGTCCGGTGGTCAGGGAATCATTGTCGCGGGTATGCTGCTGGGCGAGAGTGCGGCTGTCTACGATGGGCGCCACACCTTGCAAACGCAAGCGTATGGGATCGCGGCCAGGGGTGGTTATTGTAAAGCAGAAGTAATCATCAGCAACGAAGAGATCGCCAATCCAACCATTGGCGTGCCGGATATCGCCCTAGCCCTGACCAGGGAAGCGTATGACCTGTGCCAGAATGTCTCGCCGGAAACGTTGTTAATATTTGACACCGCTGAGGTGACCGGCGGTTTGACTCCAGCCCGAGAGATAGGAGTGCCGCTCACGGAAATGGCACGGGAGCTCGGTGGAGTCAAGGCGACGAACATTGTCGCGCTAGGGGTAATTGTTGGTTTGACCGGGCTGGTTTCGCCGGCGGCTGTGCAGGAGTTGATTCGTGAGCGCTATCCTAAGGATGACCTTAACTACCGGGCCTTTACCGCCGGAGTGGAATACGCGGAGAAGAACCTGAAGGGAGGGAATAACCTTGCCCAGGCTTGAACGGATCATAGAACGCTATAAAACAATACCGGGTGGGCTCTTGCCAGCACTGCAAGCGATTCAAAGCGAATACGGGTATGTGCCCCGGGAAAGTATCGCCCGAGTAGCGGCTGGGTTTGGCCTCTCGCCCAGTAAGGTTTTCGGGGTGGCTACTTTTTACTCCATGCTGTCCGTTGTTCCCCGTGGTAAAACTGTCATCAGATTGTGTGCCAGTGCGGCCTGTCAGCTGGCCGGGGGAAGAGAACTCCTGGCGGCTTTTGAAAAAGAGCTGGGGATAAAACTGGGGGAAACAACGCCAGACGGAAAAATCTCCCTCGAGACAACCGAGTGTGTTGGCGCCTGCAACCTGACCCCGGTAATAATGATTAATGAACAACCATACGGTAACATTACGCCTGAACAGGTGCCTGAGTTGCTCCAACGTTTCCGGCCTAAAGAATTTTCACCAGAGACTGAGTTTATTCCGTATGGGAGGGAGGTCTAGGCTGATGCACGAATTACGGATCGTCTTAGCTAATTATGGGCGGATTGACCCGGAGAATATTCAAGACTATCAGGCTGCCGGTGGTTACACGGCGTTGACGAAAGCACTCAAAATGTCACCAGCCCAGGTAATTGAGGAAATAAAAGTTTCTGGCCTTCGCGGTCGGGGCGGCGCGGGTTTTCCAGCGGGTTTGAAGTGGGAGGCTGTCCAACGAGCCGAAGGTTCGGTTAAGTACGTGATTTGCAACGCGGATGAAGGTGAACCTGGGACCTATAAAGACCGCTTGATCATGGAAGGCGACCCGCATCGGTTGCTGGAAGCCATGGTCATCGCTGGGTATGCTGTTGGAGCCAGTCAGGGGTACATTTACTGTCGAGGTGAATACGCCTTGGCGGCTGACCGACTGATCAGAGCCATTGGCGATGCCACGACGGCTGGCTTCTTAGGCCAGAACGTCTTGGGCACGAATTTTTCGTTTACGGTTGAAGTCCGGTTGGGGGCCGGTAGCTATGTTTGCGGCGAGGAGACTGCTCTGCTGGAATCCCTGGAAGGAAAACGCGGCGAACCCCGATTAAAACCGCCTTATCCAGACAGCGTTGGGCTCTGGGGCAAACCGACCCTGGTGAACAACGTGGAAACTCTGGCCAACATGCCGGCGATTATCAACCGCGGCGGACAGTGGTTCCGCACCATTGGCGCGCCGAATAACCCTGGCACCAAGGTGGTCACCTTGTCCGGCGATGTGAAAAACCGGACGTTTGGCGAAGTACCGACTTCAACCACCCTGCGCCAGGTAATCTTCGAAATTGGTGGGGGCGTTAATGCTGATCGGACTCTAAAAGCGGTTCAGGTTGGCGGAGCCAGCGGGGCCTGGTTATCACCGGCCGAACTGGACGTAGAGCTTGACTATGACGCGCTGGCCAAAGTCGGTGCCAGCCTGGGCAGCGGCGCTATCTTTGTCCTGGACGAAACCCGCGATATAACTGAAGCAGTCAAGTGTATCGCCAGGTTCTTCGCGCGTGAATCCTGTGGCAAGTGCGTGCCCTGTCGGGAAGGAACATTCAGGGCTTATGAAATTATGCAGCGGATCGTGGCCGGGAAAGGCAATCCCGGTGATCTGGGCGAACTGCGCCTACTGGGACAGCTACTGCCGCAAACCGCTTTCTGCGGGCTTGGCCAAACAGCGCTAACGCCGATAATTAGCAGTTTGAACCGTTACCCAGCTGATTATGAAACCAAACTCCGGTATTAGGGGGTGAAAGGGATGGCCAAGATTATTAAGTTGACTATTGATGGAAGAGAGACCCAGGCTGTCGAGGGGACGACCATCTTAGAAGCTGCTGCGCAGCTGGGTATCGATATCCCGACTCTGTGCCATGAACCCGGTTTACGTCCGGCCGGCGTGTGTCGGGTCTGTGTGGTGGAGGTAGAGGGCCGTTCCCGCTTACAACCGGCGTGTGTAACGCCGGTAGCGGAGGGCATGGACGTCAAAACCGAGTCTGCCGCGGTTATTGCCGCGCGGCGGGCGGTGTTGGCCTTAATCATGGCCAACCATGACATGGAATGTTTGACCTGTCCGAAGACGCGGCAGTGTGCCCTGCAAACGTACTTTTACCGTTATGGGCTGGCTGAGAGCAATTTTGCCGGTGAGCGCCGGGAATATCCAGTGGAGATCCTGAATCCTTGGCTGAAAATCGACCGCAATAAGTGTATTCTTTGCACGCGGTGTGTGCGCCAGTGCGAGCATCAACCAGCAGAGGACGTGCTGGCGGTCATCGGCCGCGGGATCTGTGCGCAAATTGGGGTTTTTGAGCCGGAGGGAGCCGGGCTAGCTTGCGCTACCTGTGGTGAGTGTGTGCGGGTTTGTCCGACTGGAGCACTGGTGAAATTACCCTCATCATAGTGAAAGAGTAATTTGTGTCTTGGCTAAGCTGATTTGAATAGACACCCGGGGCTTGGGGGTTATCGCCAGGCCCTTTCTTTTTGGAAAGATAAAAAGGATATTGACCGTTCATGGAGAACAAATACTCATATTTATTTTTTTATTTTTAATATTAATGAGCCTTTTGCAAAATTAGCTTTTTTGTTAAAGGTAAAACATTGTTAGTCGTTTAGATGTACTCTTTTTTCGCTAGATTAAGGTCAAAAACCAAACCACAATGTAATTTAACATTTTATTCCAGGC
>JABLXP010000042.1 GCA_013178045.1 Bacillota bacterium | reverse complement strand
CTGGACATACTTGTAATTGTTTGATTTAGTAATCTTCAGGAACATGCCTGTATTATACCATGTCATGGGGTTTATCGCAAGTATTGTCGGCATTTATTAAAAAAAGTTTGCCACTACACTTTTTGCAGATTTTCATCTCCCCATTGCCAAAAATGCCGTTGTTAAGCCATTTTTCACTTTTGAAAGCGGCAAATTTGGGGGTCAACTGATAAACTCAGGAGAAGAATTAAGAGATCTCCTTTACACGGTAGCTCTCCAGGACGTAGAGTACAAGCAAGACAGCACGGTAACCATCAAAAAAGGGGTAGCAAAAGACCGGGTCATTTCCCCGACCGATCCTGAAATGCGCCACGGGCACAAGTCACAATCCCAGCGCTTTGACGGCTACAAAGTGCACACAGGAATAGATAAAGAGAGCGAATTCGTCACCGGAATTGTGGCCACCCCCGGCAACACTCACGACTCAGAAGCGGTCCTCATCTACCGACCGGCAACCCGAAGAGCGCCGGCCAGAGGAAGTGACCTTCGACACGGCCTACGGAACCGGCCAGGTAAGAGAAGAGATGGCCGTCTGCCAGATCAAGGTGATCAGTTCTGTACCAAAGGGCCACGGGAAAAACGGCTGCCTCCCCAAATCGGCCTTTACCATTGATCTGGATGCCCAGACCTGCCGGTACCCGGCCGGCGAGTTCGCTCCCGAAAAAGTCTACGACCGGAAAACAGGCCGGCTCAAAATGTTCCTCTTTTCTCCCGAACAGTGCCAAAACTGCCCCTTAAAGAATAAGTGCACCAAAAACAAGAAAGGCAGGCGGACCGTAACGGTCATTACCTCCAGGAAGGCCGGGCCTATCAAAAGACCGAAGAGTTCGCCAAAGAATATCCCGAGCGCTGCAAGATCGAAAGAAAACAGACAGAGATGGTGAGGCACGATCTCCGGAAGGCCCGCTACATCGGCCTGGCCAAAGTCACTCTCCAGGCGCTTTTCGTCGGAGCCGTGGTAAACTTCAAACGCTACTGGAAGTTGTTCATCCAAAAAGCACAGGAAGAAGTTGCTCTGGCAGTTGCCACACCACCTCCTTTAGCGGCATAGGAGGTAGTCTGCCCATGTAACAACAAATTGTAGAGATGTAGAGAAGGAGAACGTAGAAGGAACTGTTTCTCTATGATTTGGCCGGTTATTATGAGGTTTATGTATACAATTTTCGTCTGGCGCAATTTTTCAAGCCCAACGGGGCGAGATGGAAATAAGGGTATTTGCAACGAACTCCTAGGCCATCACCTTTCCTCTAAAAGTGACTCCATCTTTCTCACCCGCCACCGTTTTCCTCAAGAGCTACATCGAGTTCTGAAACAAAGTTGTAATTCCCGTCCCTCACAAACTTAAAAAATTTATCATAGTCTTTAGGCGTCAAGAAATGAAAGTGATAGATATACCCGGATTGCAGCGCGTTGAGCGTTGTAAAATGTTGGCGGGCCGCTTTATATTTTGCCTTATTTTCGTCCGATGGCTCTTGAAGTTCTTCGTCTCCTTTAATCTCAATAACCAAAATATGGCTACCTTTTTTGATGAAAAAGTCGGGGTTGAAATAACCACGCTTAGGATGCTCACCTTTCCGCCAGGCGTATTCAATCGGGTAGAACTCTTGATCCGTAGACTTAACCCAAGAGTCAATAACGTTAGCATTTTCTGGTTTAATTAGTTGTCGAATGAAATCCCGCTCGGGCTTGTGGTCAGCTATAGCCACATTGAGCGGCGTCTTGAAATAAAAAGCATTGTCTATTTTGTGTACCGCGGATCGTGGCAGGTCTTCATCGTCCAAAATAGCCTGTAGAACCACCTGTGTTTCTTCGTCGCTCAGCAAAAGTGAGTTATCGTCCAGGAAAACGGTCGCTTCACCGCGTCTTAGAGAACCTATCCCTACACTGTTCCGCTTACGATCAGCGGTATTAACAGATATTACGGCGTTGGGTGTCATCCGGTAACGCACAGATCTGGAAGCTTTACGATGCACTACGCCAAAGGCTTTTTGCAGCCGCTGACGGTTCTCCTCACTGACCTGGTCTCGAGTTTCACCTACCCGGCGCAAAGATTCGCGAATCAATGCCCGCAACCAGTCGAAGCTATATCTTTCTGCGTAATTGGTCCCTTCTTCAGTATCAATGGCCTTAAGTTTAGCATGAATATGCTCGGCAACTTCATCCACCGTAAACATCTGGTAACGGACCAAGGTCTTTTTCTGCCGCCGCTCCCCAGTCGCGGCGCGGATATAAGTGGTCTCACGCTCCAAAGCGGGTACTTGCGATACCAGGGTGATATACCCTTTAGTAAACTCATACTCAACCGTTTGCGGAAATTCTTCGATCTCCTGGGTCTTGCTGTAATCAATCTGGTGCAAAGTGAAATTATAGTCGGGTGATTTGGTAACCGGATAAGAGTACACACGTTTTTCAATCTCCATCACCTCGTCCACCAGATGCTTGATACGGCTGGACCAAGCATCGTGATTAAATACCGTGACAACGGGCCGTTCACCACGGTAGGCATCGGGAATGCGCAAGCCGCGCCCCAGTACTTGAGCGATAAGCAACTTACTATTAAAGGCACGTTCCTCATGAGGCACTATCTGAAATACGTTCTGGACATCCCAACCCTCGGTAAGCATACTTACGGAGGTAATCCATTCAATTGGATTATCAGGCCGGTCTACTTCCTCCAGCATCCGGACATTGGCCTCGTGCTCCCGCGCCGACGTGACAATCAGTACCTTTTTGGCTGCTTCTTCAGTTGAAATCCCTTCTCGCTGTGCCAAAAAATCAATTAAGTCACCCGTTAATCGCTTGCAAGCTGCAATGTCACGTGTAACCAAAATGGTAAGTGGCTTAACTTTACGGTAAAAATGCGTTTTGTTTTGGAGATGGTTGTCATATATCTTCTGAAACTTTTCGTCTTGGGAAGCAGACGTATCTTCCGCCACATAATCAATTGCCTTGGCATAGCCTTGCTCAATCGCCTGACGCAGTGAGTAGCGATAGATCACATCGGTAAAGTATTCATCGCCGATATAGCAAGTACCAGAAAAGCCGGCTATGTAGCGAAAGCGGAATTCGGGGTCAAGGAGAAACTCCTTCCACCGCTTGAGGTCTTTGCCAGTCGGATTGTAAACGTGGTGCACCTCGTCATTTAGAATTAGAGTCTGTTCACCTTTGCCTTTCAGGCTGTCTCGGACAGAAGACTTTACATGTTGTAGGGTGGCGTGAAAGTTTTCAATGCAAATCGTGCCATCCACGATGGACTCTGTACCATTGATAATGTGCGGATTACGCACTCGGGAGTCGTCGGGCAGAAGGCTCTTGAGTATCATGTCGCCCGAAAGCTGGCGGAATTTTTCCGTCAAGCCCTTTTCAATAGTACGTGACGGACACAGCACAAGGACCCTGTCTATTGCGCCATGCGCCAACATGATGCGCGCGATGCCATACATAACGTAACTCTTGCCGGTAGCAGTTGCTAGGTCAATCGAACATGAAAGTTGGTCGGGTAACTGCAAATGGCGTTCCATATCACGGAATGTGGCATACCGCTCTTTCAAAACGTCATTAGAATAAAAGTTCTCTTCGGCCAACTGCCGCAAGTTGGCATAACGGCCACCCAAGAAGTACCGCAACACTACGCGGATCGCTTCTTTCTGGTACTCGCGCGTACCGCACAGCGCCTCAATAAATGGCTCGTACCGCGCGATGTCGAAAAGAGCCGGGTCAACGTTGTGGCTAACACGTAAGACTAAATCCTCATTGCGAAATCGCTGTTGATGAGGCATAAATCATATTCTTCCTTATTCGCCTATATTTTCAACAAAGTCTGCAGACGCTTTGACTTCGGTATACTCGTTACCGTAAATGTCTATATAAATTACCATGATATACTCACCTAATAAATCAAAAGGCATCCTTACTTCCCAACCAGCCGCCTGGATATCACTAGCAAAAAAGACGGCATCAAGTTGGAACGGTGGAAAAGGTTCCTTCCCTTTACGCGCTGGATCGTAAGGGTAGTTATAATCTACCAAAACCATAGAGAGGGTCTCTAAGTTGCCTTTTGAGCTGGCTCCTTTTGCCAGTGCCTCACTCTTGAAAGTCTTAATTTTAATTACCGCGTCCTTGGTTCCTCCACCTTCACGTTGGCGAACAAAGTAGTCACATTCGACTTTGGGAGGCCTAATAAAATCGAAACCGACCGCTTCAACTGTTTCATTTACCTGTGTTTCATCCACAGGCTGAGTAATGGCTTCAAAGTCACGGTTATGAAGTTCGTTAATAATGGAATACGGTATCCGCAGAATATAATAGCGCGTACGCCCTTTATCCACATAGTCTTCGAGGAATGCTACACTGGCAGCAGGGGCAATAATAAAAAAGCGCGGGCCAATCCTAGAACCGATCTGGGCATGTAAGTCATCAATGAAGCCGTAGTCCAGGATAACACCGCCACCCAGGGTGTGATTGAAAACCAGCACGTCGTCGCCACCGCGATAGCCGTCCAGTTCAATGCCAGCGACTTTATGGGGTTTATCCTGACACTGAAACAGCCCAAGCGCGTAGGAACGCCATCCTTCCCAGGGCAGCTCTTTAAGGCGTGCAAAGTCGTATAGGCCTGCGTTATAAAGAATGAATGGCTTAGGCTTTAACGGCTTGCCTTTATTACCGATATCACTCTTGAGATTAAGCATTCTTTTTTGAATGGTATAAATGGCCAGCTTACCGCAATCTATCCCGATCCAGCGGCGGCCCAATTTTTCAGCCACGGCCAGTGTTGTACCAGAACCAGCGAAGGCATCGAGGACGATGTCGCCAACTTGCGACGCAGTAATGATTACTCGTTCTAGTAACTCCTCGCTATTCTCGGTTGGATAGCCCGTTGTAAAGGCATAACCTTTAAGATCTGTCCAGTTATTATCAACTGGTACCGATTCGGTTTGTAAATATTCTGGGCGTCCCTTAACCATATTGCCATTTAAGTCGTAGTAAGAGATATCAGGATTAATCCTCACTCTACCTTCTCGTACTAATTCGTCTATTCGCTCCTGAGTAAAGGTAAAGTGCCTTCCCCTTCTTGGGAGGTACTTCTTACCGAAAATGATTCTTTCTGGAGGATTTCTCAAACCAGGAGAAACCATGTCCAACCACTCTGGTTCCTTCTCCGCTCCGCAATAATAGCATCTCCGAGAAGTTTCAGGATTGTGAAAGTAGTAGTTAGATGTCTTGGAGTAAAAATATAATGATTCGACACTCACATTGAATCTACTCAGATTTCGTAAAGATCTCATCACCCTATTAATGACGATCTCGTTTCTAAAATTGTTTTGACCAAAGACTTCGTCCATTATTACTTTTAAGTAATGTCCAAAGTGATAATCTAACCGAACAAAAACACTACCGGTATCTGCGAGTAATTCCCTGATAAAGATAAGTCTCTTTCTAAGAAATTCAATAAACCTGGCTCCTTGAACTTTTGCTGAGTAAGATATCTCACCATTTCCTGGCCCATACTCATCACCTGTTCCAAATGGTGGATCAATATAGACCAGCTTCACTCCCCGCGAGCCATCAGCGTTTATTAGTTGCCCCTGCTCCTTCATTTTCAGCAGAGTTTTCATTGCCTGAAGGTTATCACCAAAAATGAGCATATTATGCCAACCCTCGCCGTTGCTACCAAAGGCCCGGATGGGCTGTAGGGGAACTCCCATCGTCTCAGCCAAAATATCTTCTTCGCGCTCTTTGCCGGCGTATACCAGTTCATACTCCCGACGTTCGGGTGGAAATAATAAGTTTTTATAATCCAAAGGTAACTCGGCACCTTGATTAAGGAGTTCTATGATATGTTTACGTTGAGAATCAGTGAGACAGGGCATGCGGTCACACTCCTAACTATTGAAAGAGTTCCTTAACTCGTTTTTCTAATTCACTGCTAATATTATCTGGGTTCTCAAAGTATTTCTTGGCATGATACGTGCTCCCGAAATGACCGCTGTGGTTCACAAGCTCTTCAAGCCGCTGAGGTAGCTTGACGCATCGATTCCCATTCAGTAGATCAATAATCCTTATATTTTCGTCATCTTCTTCACTTTTACCATCCAACTCAAGCCAAACAATATAAGGAAGCTGAAACGCATTCAGTAGCTTCTGAAATTTAGGAATTTCTTGTTTATTGCCGGCTATTATAATCGTATAGCCAATCTCTTCTGGAAACTCCTTGAATAATCCAAGTTTTCTTCCTGCTGATACAATAGCTATACCGTCTTGTTCGCCTTCAACCAAAATAACTTTCTTAGCGAAGAATAGCTGGTTTTGTTCTAAACCAAAGCTGTTCAGAAATTGGAACCCCTTTCTTTCCTCAGGAGACCCCAGCAAACCTGGATCGCACTGGTATACACGTGTTCCGACTTCGACAGTATCCTTTCTCGTAACTCCAACACAGTGGTAATTTGCTACATCAACAAAGGCAGGAGAATGGGTGGTATAGATAACTTGATCAGACTCTGCGAACTTGCGCAGTACGCTAAAAATCAATCTCTGCATCTGGGGGTGTATATATAGCTCAGGTTCCTCAATTGCCAGAATGATCGGCCGGAAAGATTTTGTTTCACCATCACCTGATGGCAGCAACTCTCCCCGTTGGTTCATGATTAAAGTCTGTAAGAGTCCAAAGACGACGCTTCTTTGTAGCCCGTGCCCTTTCTCTAATACATCTGTCAAAACTCCGTCATCTACTTTAAGGGAGACACCTTGCAAAAATAAATCCCTCGTCCCTTCCATCATGACCTTAAGACGTACGGAATTTACAGAGGGCATAAGCCTGACAATCGTCTTTTGGAGCGTTTCTTCAATCTTCGAGAGTACATCCAGCCTCTTCAACTCATCTGGTCGGTCTTCGCCACTTTCCGGCGGGTTCAACAGGTTTTTAATCCTTTGTAGTGATAACTCTATTTCTGAGTAGCGGGGGTCCGTTTTTATTATTCTGTCTGCTAAATCCCCCATGAGCCGCCGGAAGACGGTTGAGGAAGACCGACGGTCTATTTCATTAGAGTAATCCGTAATTGCAGGTAGTAAGTAAAAACCGGGTAAGTGGCTCAGAAGAACGGGTTGGAGTCCAAGTGCTTGGCTATTTCCAGGAGTAGGCTCCTCATATTCAACATCGTCCCGCTCCTGCAACAAGCGTCTTAACCCCGCTTCATAACTTGCTTTGGTTACTTTTCCATCCCGAGATACGTATTCCAAAATACCATTTTCTTCTGCCACTTGACGCCAGTTCGGCTTGTCTCCTTTTACAGCGATTACCCCCTCAACAGATAGCCACCAATCCTTTGGCTTAGCAACGTATCCGTAATACTCTGCCACTATTTTAATCTTTCCAGTCTTTTCTTCCGTTTGTGCTACAAGATGCTTTTCTAAAATCAATTTGTCACCCAAAAGGTACGGGCGAAGTGCCTTACGTTCCTCGGAGGTTAAGCCGGTAAACGTACAAATAATTACAATGGGCTGTGATTTATCGAAAAAATTACTTTCTTGGACTCCACCCGCCCCAGGTGCAAGGAAAACGTCAATTGCTTTTAAGATATTAGACTTACCCGCGTTATTTTCGCCGACAAAGATCTGAAACGGCTCAATACGAACATCACCAGAGTCAACAATTGAGCGATAATTCTTGATACGCAAGCTACAAAGTTTCACTATCAAGTCCCTCCCTAAAAGTTTGGAATGAGAATCTGTCTTACGTACTCTTCAATAAGCCCCTCATCCGCAAAACTGAAATAGCGCCCATCACCAATGATCAGATGATCAAAAACACGAATTTCCATTACCCTCCCGGCAACCACCAGATCGCGGGTTAGGAGTTTATCTTGCTCGCTTGGTGTTGGGTCACCCGAAGGGTGATTGTGGACGGTAATCAACCCGGTAGCATAGGCTTGCACCGCACACAACATGATCTTGCGTATGGACGGATGGGCTTTCGTAACATCACCTTCGTCAATATCTACCACGTCTATCACCCTGTTGCCTTGATCCATTAAGATTGCCTTAAACACTTCGTGCTTGAGGTCGCGCAGTAAAGGCATCAGGAAACCAACCACGTCGGAAGACGAACGGACTGTCCCCTCCAGGGCACGCTCTTCGCTCATCATCCGACGGCCCAATTCAACAGCTGCTTTGATTTGGGCGATCTTGGCGGTGCTCAGGCCTTTGATTTGGCGGAATGCGGCAATATCACAGGCGCTCATTTGGCGCAGCGTCTTGAACTTTTGTAGTAGTTCTCGCCCCAGATCAACCGCGCTGGAACCTTTAACACCAGTGCGGATCAAAATCGCCAGTAGTTCAGCATTGCTTAACATATGCGCCCCGTACTTGAGCAGTTTCTCGCGCGGCCTATCGTCTTTCGGCCAGTTAATGATCGCTCGTCCATATCGCCTTTTTCTGGAAGCCATATTGTGACGCGCCCCTCATATCTGTACTGAATTTAATGGGTATCTCCCTTTTACTGAATTTCTTAGAAGGAGAGCTCCGACTGTTGCTCTTATTCGCCAATCACCACTTTTCCCCTTCGAAAAATTCTCTTCCGGTTCTCGCCCTCCACCCCGCCACGGAAAGAGAGCCGTTGGCCATAACGAAGCCGGCCCGGCCGTTTTTCGGCGCTAAGTGGTGGATGAAGTGCTGGGTCCACATATAGTTGGCGTTGGAGTTCGGCGGTGCCCAAATTTGAGGCAAACGTCGCCGGCCACCTTGTCTGCGCCCCACTCCTTCATATTGAAGGGCGGGTTGGTGATGATGAAGTCGGCGCGGATCGTTGGTGAAGGTGTCGCCTAACAAGATGTTTTCGTTAGGAATGCCCCGGATCGCAAGGTCCATCTTGCAGATACGCCAGGTGGCCCCGTTGCGCTCCTGCCCGTAGATGGAGATGTCGTTCGGGTTGCCGTTGCGGCCTCAATGAACTTGCGGCTTCGCACGAACATCCCGCCGGAACCGCAGGCCGGGTCGTAGACCCGCCCCCGGTAAGGCTCTAGCATCTCGACCAGCAGCCACACGACGCATGCGGGGCGTAAAACTCACCACCCCGGTATCCCTTAGCCTTAGCGAACGTCTCGATGAAGTATTCGTGGTCCGGCCGAGAACATCCCACGCCACGGCATCGCCGTTGACCAGGTCAACCGCCAAAAAGAGGTTCAGCAGTTTCCCCAGGGTCTGCGCCGGAATGGCAACGCGGGCGTAGATCTTCGGCAACACCCCCCCGCAACTGCTTCGGGTTCTCTTTCTCGATGGCTGCCGTTGCCTCGTCAATCAGCTGGCCGAGATGCGGTTGGTGCGCGTTCGCCAAAAGATAAGACCAGCGGGCTTGGGGCGCGATCCAGAAGATGTTAGCGGCCAGGTACTCGTCCTTGTCCTCAGCGACGGAAGCGATGTATCCGCCGACGCCTCTTTGACGTAGTACTCCGTATTGGCCGGATCGGTAACGGCGCGCGTTAGGAACCTGTGCCGGTTTTCAAAAGCGTCCGAGAGGTATTTCAAAAAGAGCAGCCCGAGGATGATGTGCTTGTACTCGGCCGCCTCGACCGTGCCCCGCAGCCGGTTGGCCGCCGACCAGAGCCGGTCGGCGAATTCGAGGTCGCCGTTACCGTTTTTTTTACCGCGCTTTTCCTTTTCGCCATAACCTTCTCCCGCAGAATGAACCGAAAGTTTTACCAAACAGCCGGTTTTTAGAGGTTCAAACCATAAAGGCGCATACTGCCGTAACTGCCGTTTTATGCTTTATTCGCCAATCGCCGCTATTTTTCCTGCCGAAGCCCTTACAGCGTCAACCGTCTCGCCTCATCCGGCATCCAGGTCGATCCAGATGTTCGTGTCAGTCACGTGGATCCGCCGGGAATCCGCCATGCTGCTCGGCCACCTCCCGCCAAAATTCAGCCAGGGATTTGGCGAGCAGTTCGGCGGCACGGGATTCTGAGATCAGATCCTCCGCAAGCGCACGCATCACCAGCCGTTCC
>JABLXP010000041.1 GCA_013178045.1 Bacillota bacterium | reverse complement strand
GCATCGTCTTCCCGGGCAATACCATCAGTGTGACAGTGGACACGGTCGCCGGGCGGATCATCAGTTACAACCTGAACTGGTTTGATCTGGATTTTCCGGCCCCGGAAAAGCTTTTAAACGCCAACGAAGCCACGGAGGCGTTTCTGAAAAACCGCCCTCTCACCCTGAGCTATAACCAGGTTTACGGGCCCGCCGGCCTGGAAAAAGTCCAGTTGGTCTACCAGCCGCTGGCTGCCCCCGGTAAACAGGTCTCCAACCTGATCGATGCGAAAACCGGGGAGCCGCTCGACTGGCAGGGGAAACCCCTCGCCCAACAGCCAAGAGCATACCGTTTTACGGACATCCAGGGAAGCTTTGGGGAGCAGGAAATCACCCTCCTGGGTCAGGCTGGCATCTTCGGTGAGTATGGGGACACTTTCCACCCGGCGGAAAATATCACCGTGGTCTCCCTGCTGCGAGCCATGCTGATGGCCAATAACGGCCCCTGGAGAATCACCGACCTGTCGGACGAAGACGTTTTGCAACAGGCCAGGGAGCGCGGCTGGCTGAAGGATGACCTGCCGGCGAACGCCACCATCAGCCGGGAAATGCTGGTGAAACTGGTGATCCGCCTGCTGAACCTGGAGCGCGCGGCCCGGGTGCAAGGCATCTACCAGGTCCCCTACACCGACGCCAACGCCATTGCTAAAGATTCCTTTGGCTATGTGGCCCTGGCCTGGGGCCTGGACATCCTGAAGGGAGACGGTTCGTACTTTAGACCAGACCAGGCCGTCACCCGAGCGGAAGCCGCCGTTGCCCTCGTGCGAGCCATGAAGGTCAAACCATAAATTAGTTCCACAAATCTCGGGAACTGAACTTATCTTTTCCAAAAGCTCAGCGAAAACAGAACCAGTACTGTATAAATTTCCAAGCGGCCAAGCAGCATGAGGAAGCTAAGCAGCAGCTTACCAGTACCGGAGATCATTGAATAGTTACTCGCGGGTCCGACCAATCCCAAACCAGGACCCACGTTGCCAAAAGTGGCCGCTACAGAGGTAAAAGCGGTAATCAAATCCAAGCCCGTTGCCGTCATAACAATTGTAAACACACCAACAATAGTCAGATATAAAAAGAAAAATTGCAAAACATTGATCACCAAGTCTTCAGATAAACTCTTCCCCTCAATCTTGAGCGCAAATACAGCCCGGGGATGAATTAAGCGTTTCATCTCCAGGGCTCCTTGCCGCAAAAGAATTAAGATCCGGCCAACCTTAATTGCTCCACCGGTCGAACCAGAACAGGCCCCAATAAACATTAGACTAACTAAAACCGCCTGAGACATCGATGGCCAGAGGTTAAAGTCGACAGTAGCAAAACCGGTAGTGGTAATAATCGAGGCCACCTGAAAAGCCGCCGTTCGCACCAGGGCTTCGCCTTCACCAATCAAAGGACGAATGTTATAAGCAGTCAGGGCCGTAGCAACCAAAACAATTACAAGATAGAAACGAAACTCTTCATTAATCCAAAACGTCTTCAGGCTTCGGCCCCTTAAAGCCTGGTAGTAAAGCGCGAAGTTAACTCCGGACAAAAACATGAAAATGATGATCACCCACTGGATTGCCGCACTATCGTAAAAGCCAATACTGGCATTCTTGGTGCTAAATCCACCAGTGGCTAAAGTCCCAAAAGTATGACACAGTGCATCAAATAAAGGCATCCCCAGAAACCACAACAGTCCAGTTTGGACCACCGTCATAATGAGATAGGTAAACCACAAAATCTTCGCTGTCTCACTGATCCTGGGCCTGATTTTTTCCGCTACTGGTCCAGGAACTTCGGCCCGGAACATCTGGTTCGCGCCAACCCCCAGGTGTGATAAAAGCGCCACTAAAAACACGATGATCCCCATTCCACCAAGCCAATGAGTTAAACTTCGCCAAAACAAAACTCCTTTCGGTAGAGCTTCAACATCAGTTATAACACTCGCGCCGGTTGTCGTAAAACCTGACATTGACTCAAAAAAAGCGTCGGGAAAACTACGGCAAGCTCCCGACAACAGGTAAGGCAATCCGCCATAAGCAGAAGCAAGCAACCACCCAAAAGTAACTATAGCAAAGCCCTCACGATATCGAATATCCCCTTTGGCAGGCACCACATAGCAAACAACCAAACCACTGGTCAGAGTAATCACAATTGAAAACAGCAAAGCAAACTGATCCGGCCCTTGATAGTAAATGGCCCAGAACAACGGAAAGATCATGGTCAACCCTAGGAATATCAAAGATTTCCCGATCAAATTAATCACGAGACTAATATTCATTTTAGAATCCCTCGCTTTGCTTCAAAACAGGCTTCGATTTTAGGAACGTTTTCTGGAATAGTAAATACCGTCACCCGATCGCCGGGATATAAAAAATCATCTCCGCCGGGGATAATAATCTGTTCTTTGCGTACTATGGCACCGATTAAGGCACCTTTGGGTAAATTGATTTCTTTCAGGGTCCGATTCACGACAGAAGCACTTGATGGAACAGTTAGTTCAATCATCTCCGCCCTGCTATCGCCAAGGACTGTCACAGAAGCCACTTCCCCCCGCCTGATAAAACGTAAGATGGCGCCGGCTGTCAGAATCCTTGGACTAATTACCGTATCGATATTGACATGCTCCAGAATAGGGATCAAGTCAGAGCGTCGGACCTGGACAAAAGTCTTCTTTGCCCCCAGGTTCTTGGCCATCAGGGAAACCAACACGTTAAGTTTGTCATCTCCCGTAACCGCCACAAAAGCATCAGCCTGGCCAATGTTCTCCTCTAACAATAGATCGGTATCGGTTCCATCCCCGTTAATAATCAAAGTTCGCTTAAGCCGGCTGGCCAAGGTCTTGCACTTCTTATGGTCTTTCTCAATCACCTTGACAGAGAAGTTTTTCTTTTCCAACAATTGGGCCAGGTAATAACCAATGCGTCCTCCTCCCAAGATGACCACATTCTCGATTTTTGTTCGCTCATGGATAAAGAGTTTTTCAAGCCGTGCCATATCTTTAGTTCGAGCAATGAGAAACACCAAATCAGCTGGCTGAATGGTATCATCTCCACCTGGTACAATTAAACGCCCATTGCGAATTATGGCCACAACCAGGAACTGGCCGGGCGCCTTCAGTTGGCGAATTTTCTTCCCCACCACGGGAAAACCTTCTTCAACTTTCAGCTCAGACAATTGGATCGTCCCGTTAGCAAAAAATTCAACATCTTTGGCCTCTGGATTCTCCAACAGTTGGGCAATTTCAAAGGCGGTAACTCTTTCGGGGTTGATGATCAAGTCAATACCTATTTTCGAGAATAAAATTTGCTGATTTTTTTCTACATACTCCGGGTTTCTTACTCGCGCAATTGTCTTGGGAACACCATACTGCTTCGCTAAAAGGCAGGCTACCATATTTATTTCATCCACCTCTGTCACCGCAATGAACATGTCTGCTTCTCGGACGCCAGCCTCTTCGAGAATATCACAACTAGAACCACTGCCACAAATTGTTTGGATGTCCAGGTGCTCCTGGATGATTTTTTGTCGTTCTTCTTCTTTTTCAATTATGACGACATCGTGACCTTCGCGTGACAATATTTGGGCAATGTTGAATCCAACTTTTCCCGCCCCAACAATAATCGCTCTCATTTAAGCCTCCTCTTTAATGACTGCGCCAATCAGTAATAATGCCAAAAGAATAATGACTACCCATTTCAAGCTAAGGATATATTCGACTAAATATAAATTTATACCTCCTAAATCGACTCTTTATGTGTGATTTTAAAGGCCAGTGTAATTCACCAGCCTTTAAGATTCGCTATTAACTAGGAACCATCATTTGGACTTCCCAGTCCACAGGTCATCAGCTAGCTCATCAGGAAGATCAGAACGTTTGATATCGTTTATTGTCGCTTTGACGGGATAGTCAATACGGCGATAACTAGCAGTAACTTCTTCATCAACATCAAGGATCAAGTATGTGGCTTTTCGACTTCCGTCCTTTGGCCGGCCAACACTGCCAACGTTTATAAACATCACACCGGCTTCAGATTTAATAAAAGTCTTGTGTATATGCCCAAACACTATACATTTGGCTAAAGAACTTCGGGCAATTTCCCGATAAATGGCTGGTTGGGTATTAAAACGAAGATATTCATTAATCGACCGGGGACTGGCGTGTACTATCAATATATCATTAAAAGGCTCCTTTGGTCTAAATTCAAATGGCAATATGCGTAAGTAGTTTTTATTTGTTTCC
The DNA here is from genome assembly GCA_013178045.1 of Bacillota bacterium. Lineage (NCBI taxonomy): Bacteria > Bacillati > Bacillota > Bacillota bacterium. The sequence goes on along the minus strand of JABLXP010000041.1, from coordinate 6,172 downwards.
GAAACATTCTCCACTGTCCATCGAAATGATGCCTGTTCAACTCGAAGGTCGCGCCCGGGAGCGATTTTCAACTCCTCAACCCGCCGTTCATATCCCACTGCCTCGTCGTGATTCCCCATAACACAAGGTATCCCAACGTTTCTGATAAAATCAACTACCTCATTAGGATGCGGACCATAATCAACCAAATCACCTGCGCAAACCACTAGATCCGGGCTAGTAAATCTTAAATCATCAAAAACTTTTTCTAAAGCAGGTAGATTACCGTGAATATCCGATAGTACTGCGATACGCATCAGCACTCCTCCTTGAAAGAAAACTTTCTCAACTTGGGAATAGTCGCCGCTGTTATCGCGGTGAAGACAAGTATAAAGAGCTTCGGCAGCGGACATTCTAAAGTTAATTGATATCGTAAGAGAGGAGTAAAATAATGATCAGTACCACTATTTTTCCAGGTCGTTATATTCAGGGTTATAACGCGTTGCATCGACTGGGTCATGAAATGGTCCGTCTAGGACAAAAAGGTCTGGTAATATGTGACCCCATTGTCTTAGAACAGGTGCTGCCGAATTACCTTCCAGAGATACAAGAAGCCGTCAAGGTGGAAATAGAAAAGTTTAACGGCGAGTGTTCTGACGAAGAAATTGCCAGACTATCGCAAACAGCCGAACAAACTGGCTGCGACCTGATCGTCGGGATTGGAGGGGGCAAAGCCCTAGATACGGCTAAAGCCGTAGCTTATCAGGTCAAAACCCCGGTGGTGGTTGTCCCGACCATTGCCTCGACCGATGCTCCTTGTAGTGCCCTTTCCGTTATTTATAGTCCAGATGGCCAATTCAAACGTTACCTGATATTACCCAGCAACCCTAATGTGGTACTACTAGATACCCGGGTAATAGCCCAGGCCCCAGTCAGATTTTTGGTCTCCGGCATGGGAGATGCGCTGGCGACCTGGTTTGAGGCCAAGTCAGTGAAAAATAAATACGCGGGAAACATGACGGGAGACATTGGTTCGATGACGGCGTATGCCCTAGCCCAACTTTGCTATGAAACCCTTTTGCAATACGGCCTAGCCGCCAAGCGTTCCGCGGCAGTTCAGGCGGTGACGCCAGCCCTGGAGCATATCGTCGAAGCCAATACGCTCCTGAGCGGAATAGGCTTTGAAAGCGGTGGATTGGCGGCAGCACATGCGATTCATAATGGTCTGACTGTTCTGGAGCCAACACATCATTATTACCATGGAGAAAAAGTAGCCTTTGGGACCCTAACCTCCCTCTTTCTTACGGATAAACCCACTTCTATTATTGACGAAGTCTTCTCGTTCTGCGAGTTAATTGGACTGCCAACCACCCTGGCTGATATCGGGTTAGCGGTCGTTTCTGATGAGGAGTTAATGCAGGCAGCCGAAGCAGCCTGTGCCGAAGGGGAAACCATCCATAATGAACCCATTCCGGTTTCCCCCTCTAGTGTGCTGGCGGCAATGAAGACAGCTGACGCCTACGGTCAAAGGAGAAAACAGCATCGGAACTGATCGTACATTTGTTTTTCATCCCTTTTCCACAGATTAATATATTACTATAGAGTCCTGCTGCATTCCTCCAGAAAATTTAGCAGAGTCAAAAACATTTTTACGCATTTTACTTATGGCTATCAAACAGAGCATATGAAACTCTGCAATGATAAAATGAGGAAGGCACCCTGCCCTCCTCGTTTTTTATTATTAGCTGTAAATTGATAAATTGATATTAAATTGATATATTGTTGTTTAAATCAGCAGTTCCTAAATCCGGCCTGGTTATGCCTGTGCCGGTGCGCTTTTCTTTCCAGCGGTTGATCGCCAAAAAGATAATCGGAATGATGACCAGCGTAAAGAATGTGGAGGTAAGCAATCCGCCGATCAGCACCCAGGCCATTCCCGTCCGGTTTTCCGCCCCTTCGCTGATCGCTAAAGCAGTTGGCAACATCCCGCAAACCATGGTGAGGGTGGTCATCATGATCGGCCGCAGCCGGGTTTTACTGGCCTCTATCACTGCTTCCCGCGGCGTTTTTCCCCGGCCGATCAACGTCAAAGTGTAGTCCAGCAGCAGTGTTCCGTTTTTCGCCACCAGACCGTCCATCATAATGAAACCGATCATGGAGAACATGTTCAGGCTGTTGCGGGTAATCGCCAAAGCCAGCAACGCCCCGATAAAGCCCAGCGGCAGTGAGAATAACCGAATAAAAGGGGTCAGGAAAGATTCGTACAGGACAACCAGCACCATGTAAACCAGAACTATCGAAAGCCCCAGGGCGGAAAGCATCTCCTTGAACGTATCCATCATCGATTGGGCCTGCCCCGCAAACCGCACAGTGTAGAGCGGGTCAAATCCCCGGTCCCTGATCTTTTTTTCCACTTCGCTGACGAAATCCTGCAGGGGCCGGTCGGTCAGGTTGCAGGTCACGGTAATTGCTCGCTGCTTATCCACCCGGCGAATGGTCCTGGGTCCTACCCCTTCCTTGAATTCCACCACATTCCCCAGGGCCACGGTCTGCCCCCCTGAATACACCGGCAGGGTTTTCAATTCAGCCGGGCTAATTTTATCGCCGTCTTTCAACCGCACGTTGATGTCAATCTCCTGTCCCTGGACCACAAAGGTGCCCGCCGACGAGCCACTGATGCCGGTCTGGAGGGTCCTGGTTATGTCGTTTAGCGCCACGTTGTAGTATTTGGCTCGCTCCCGGTCGATCCGGGCCTGGATCTCTGGCTGGCCCAACCGCCAGTTGGTGTTGACGTCTTTCGCCCCTTTAGTCTGGTTAAGAAGCGCTACCACCTCCTGGGAGATCTCCACCAATTTATCATTGTCAGGTCCCAACACCTCGATTTGGACGTTACCACCCCCTGGTCCACCCCGGCCCGGCAGGCCGGCGATGGAGGTGCTGGCTTCCGTCACCCGCACCGTGCCTGGTGGAAACTGGTTCTTGCTCCAGTTTCTCACCTGGTCAGTGATCTGCCAGATTGTCCGTTTCCGCTGCTTTTTGTCCTTGAGTTGAACATTAACAGTCCCACTGTTGCCGCTGGTGCGTGACTGGAAATTGTCAACCTCGGGAATTGTCTTTATGTAGTCTTCCATCTTGAGAACCGCCTGGTTGGTCTTCTCAAAAGGTGTGCCCACCGGCAGTTCAATGGTTACCGAAAAATAACCTTCATCGGTGTTCGGCATGAATTCCGCCCCCACCACCTTCAAAGGTAAAAGGCTGAAGGCCGCGATGAACAGGATTAGTGCCCCTACCAGCACTTTCCTGGGCTGAGCTAATGACCAGAGTAAAATAGATTCATATTTATCCCTAAACCTGACACCAAAACGGTCAACCTTGGCCCAGAATTTAGCTTTGGTTTCAGATAAACCAGTTTTATAAAACTTTGATGACAGCATTGGCGTGAGGGTAAATGAAACAAACAAGGAAAAGAGGGTGGCGAAAACGATGGTCAGCCCAAACTGCCGGAAGAATTGGCCGATCATGCCGCTCATAAAAGCGATGGGTAAAAACACGACCACATCGCACAGCGTGATCGCTACAGCCGCCGTGCCAATCTCCAGCCGACCATCTAAAGCCGCTTTTTCCGCATCTTTTCCCAGGTGCAGGTGGCGGTGGATGTTTTCCAGCACCACGATGGAATCATCAACCAGGATCCCGATACACAACGCCATCCCCATTAAAGACATCATATTGAAGGTAAAACCAGCGATATAAATAGCAAACAGGGTAGCGATCAACGATGTGGGGATCGCAATCAGAACTGTCGCCATTGAACGCCATTCCTTAAGGAAGAAGAGCAGGGCCAGGGCAGTGGTGAGAATTCCCTCAAATACGCTGCTCAAGGTGTTGTTTAAAGACTGGTGAACATACTTGGACGAGTCGTTAGCAATATAAATAGTGTAATCAGGTAAATCTTTCCTTATTTTCTCGATTTCTTTCTTCAAGTCATCTCCTACCTGCACCACACTGGCATCGCTCTGCTTAAAGATCTGGATATTTACCGATTCTTCACCGTTTAAACGGTTAGAACTCCGCGATTCCTTATTTTTTTCACTCACCGTGGCGATGCTCTTAAGCGGCACAAAAGAGCCTGTTCCCGTTGGTATCTGCAAATTTTCTATATCGGCAAGGCTCTGGTACTCACCAAGGATGCGTAGGTCATAGTCTTTATCGCGGTACAGTCTGCCCGCCGGGTTGTTGGCATTTTCCGATTGAATTTTGTTGATGACCGCACTGAGTGAAACATTGTAAAAAAGCAACCGGTCCTTGTCGATTTCTACAGCGATCTCTTTTTGTCGGCCACCGTAGACCTGAACCTCAGCCACACCAGGTACCTGCTGTAACCGGTCTTTGATCACTTCATTGGCGACCGTGTAGGTCTGGACAAGGGAGTTCTTGGAACTTACTCCCAGAGACATGATGGCCATCGCATTGATGTCCCGTTTAATCACCACCGGGTCGCCCGCTCCATCAGGCAGTCGACCTTTGATGCTGTCCACCTTCTTGCTGACATCCATGGCGGCCTGGTCGGCATTGGCTGTCAGGTCAAACTCCAGGATTATAAAACCGGATCCCTGGCTGGCCATCGACTGCATTTTTTTCAGTTTGGAGACCGAAGACAGTGCCTCTTCCATCGGTTTGAGGATCTGTTTCTCCACTTCTTCCGCCCCCGCACCCGGGTAAGACACGGAAACGGTAACAAAAGGTGTATTAATCGCCGGCAGGAGATCGACACCGATTCGATGGAAACTATAAAGGCCAATGACAACAAAGAAGAGCACAATCATCGTGATGCCGGCTGGGCGCTTGATGGAAAAATGAGTTATGTTCATTGCTCTCTCCGCCATTCTTTATGTTTTTATCCTTTCGGCTTTTCCTTCTGGGCACTGGACTGAACGTTAATATTCATCCCGTCTTTTAAGGCCTGAACGCTGGTGATGATTACCGTCTCCCCCTCGTTTAACCCTTCCACGATCACTGTTTTGCCGTCTTGCGATAGGCCAATCTTGACCTTACGCTCGACTGCTTTATCCCCTTCGGCCACAAAGACGACTTTCTGCCCGCCGTTGCGTTCGGTTATCGCTTCATTGGGTACAGCGAAAACTCCCGTTAACTTCTTGGTCTCCAGGACAATTTCCGCAAACATACCTGGTTTCAGACTGAGGTCCTGATTTTTTATGGAAACCCAAATTGGGTAAGTCTTGTCTTTGGGATCAGCAGACGGACTGATTTTTGTCACCCGCCCTTTAAAAGGCGTCGCAGAGACCGCTTTAACAAGCACATCGACTTCTTGGCCCGGTTTAACATAATTAACCTCGTCTTCCATCAGATTACCGGTTACCTCCACAGTATCAATATCCACCACCACCATCGCCGCCGTGCTGGTGGATACAAATTCACCAATATTCACGTTTCTGCTGGCGACAATCCCGGAAATTGGCGAACGGATGATCGAATTGTTCAGGTCCGACTCATTTTGTTTAAGGGTTGTCAGCAGGGTTGCCAGTGAACTCTGGGCTAACTCATATTCGTTCCGTGAGATGGCGCCGGTTTCGTACAGCATTTTTTTCCGTTCTGCTGTCCGTTTAGCATCCTCGACTTGGATCTGGGTCTTTTCCAGTTGAAGTCGAAGGTCAGAACTATCGAGTTCAACCAGGACTTCGCCTGCTGAAACCCTTTGGCCCACGTCTGCATAGACCCCGGCCACTTTCCCCGCAGTTTTCGGAACGACCTTCACTTCCAGGCTGGGAGCAATTTTCGCCACTACACTCGTTTTGTTAACCAGATCTTCTTTCTTTAGTTTCAAAACTGCCACAGTAGGCGTCCTGGCTTCCGCTTGGACTGAATTCGTCTGCTTACTACAAGCTATACCAGAAGTTAATAGACTTAATATCAATACCAGGGCGATGAGATTCCTGTTCACCAATACCGTCACCCTTTCCATTTTTGTTCATTAATTCTTTTCCTTAATTACAAGGAAATTAAGCACTCAATGTTGAATGAATTATCGCCCAATCATTCCTAATATGAGCCTTTTGCAAAATTAGCTTTTTTGTTAAAGGTAAAACATTGTTAGTCGTTTAGATGTACTCTTTTTTCGCTAGATTAAGGTCAAAAACCAAACCACAATGTAATTTAACATTTTATTCCAGGC
>JABLXP010000040.1 GCA_013178045.1 Bacillota bacterium | reverse complement strand
GTGACTTCACTCCTTTATGGGGTTTTCGGTTTGGTTACTTGAAAACTTCTCCAAATTGGGGTGAAGTCCTTTTTTATGGCCCTAAAATCCTTAGTAAATCAAGTGTTGGAAAATTGCAAAAGGCTCAAATATATACTTTAAATATATACTTTTGCCCTTCGACACGTATGTTCTAAATCCTTGAGCAGTGACCAAAATTCAACTTTTCTAATGCCGGACCGGGCAATAACTACGATATCGTAACCCGTCTTGAGATTATTTTGTATCATTTTAGTAACCTCACGCAAGCGCCGTTTAATCTGATTCCGGATGACCGCCCCACCAACTTTCCGCGATACAACAAATCCCCAGCGATTTTTTTCTTTTCTGTTTGCCCGTAAATATATTACCAGGTAATTTCCGCCGATTACTCGACCGGCATTATATACCGCCTTAAATTCCTTTTTACTTCTTAACCGAAACTCCTTCTTCAGCACCCCCTCCGTTTCACCACCTTAATTTATCTATCTTTTTCTTCTCTATTAATCCCCACATAAAGTAATAAAGAATAATTATCCTCTTTAATAAAACCTCATTTATCCATACGTTATGAAAAGGCCACATAGAGCGGCCTTTAAGCAGTTAATCTTTTTCTTCCTTTTAAGCGTCTCCTGGCCAGCACATTTCGTCCGCCCTTCGTACGCATTCTACTCAAAAACCCATGCACCCTTTTATGTTTCCGTCTTTTTGGTTGATACGTCCGCTTCAAACTCAATTACACCCCCTCCACAACACGCCCAGCTATTATATTATTCAACCAAATAATTTAATTACGCACAGAAAAGTTTCATTCCTTACTTTTCATCGTGCGTAACAGAAAACTTCCTTTATTTTAAAAGTCTTTTTAATTATATCGTAGTTAGTGATTAATTGTCAATAAAAGAAATACATTCCTGGGTTTTGTCTGTGGATAACCCTCAATTTATTTATATTGATCAATTTCCTTTTTTTTGCTATCATAAAAAAGCAAAAACTATAACTTCAAAGATTATACACAATCTGTGGATAAGTTTGTGAATAATTATGTTAATTTCCTACCATGCCTTTTTCTAAAAAGATCAGGCATATCATTCACTAACTTTGTCCTTATTTTTTTTTAATAATTGGGGGTAACTCAGTAATGCCGAAAACTGACATTAACAAAATATGGAATAAAACTTTACAGTTACTTGAAGATGACTTTACAAAACCAAGTTTTGAGACTTGGATGAAATCAATCAAGTTAATCGATGTCCAAGGACAAACAGCGCTGATCAGCGTCCCCAATTCATTCGCCCGTGACTGGTTAGAAAGCCGTTACGCCACTTTGATAAAAGACAAACTGCAACTCCTTCTAGGCAAATCAGTTCAACTATCTTTTATTATTCCCAACACAGATGAAGATATTTCATCAACAAATTCTAATAAATTTTATGATCTTCCAACTTATCACCTTAACCCGAAATATACCTTCGATACGTTTGTAATTGGCAACAGCAACCGTTTTGCACATGCTGCTTCTTTTGCCGTTGCTGAAGCCCCGGCGAAGGCCTACAATCCTCTTTTTATTTATGGCGGTGTAGGACTGGGAAAAACGCATTTAATGCATGCTATTGGCCATTATATTCTCCAGCAATTCAAAAATATGAAAGTTGTCTATGTAACCTCGGAGACTTTTACCAATCAGTTGATTAATGCCATTCGGGACGACACAACCGTTGAATTCCGAAATAAATACCGCAATGTTGACATACTACTCATCGACGACATTCAATTTCTGGCTGGCAAGGAGAGAACGCAGGAAGAATTTTTCCATACTTTTAATGCCTTACACGAAGCTAATAAACAATTGGTAATCTCAAGTGACCGGCCACCGAAAGAAATTCCTACTCTGGAGGATCGTTTGCGTTCACGTTTCGAATGGGGGTTGCTGACCGACATTCAGCCACCCGATCTTGAAACAAGAATTGCCATTTTAAGGAAAAAAGCCCAGCTAGAAAATCTTACGGTCCCCAATGAAGTTATGCTATATATCGCTGATAAAATCCATTCTAATATCAGAGAATTAGAAGGAGCCCTAATCCGGGTGGTAGCTTATGCTACCCTTCATAACCGCGAGATTACCACCGAACTTGCCGTAGAAGCACTCAAAGACATAATCACCGCAGCACAACCCAAACCAGTTACGGTTCAGTTGATACAAGAAGTAGTGGCTCGCCATTTCGGACTCCGCCTTGAAGACTTCAAAGCAAAAAAAAGAACCAGAGAAGTAGCGTTTCCTCGTCAAATTGCCATGTACCTTTGCCGTGAACTGACTGATCTATCTCTGCCCCAAATTGGGCAAGCCTTCGGTGGCCGTGACCATACCACAGTAATTCATGCTCACGCGAAAATTCACGAAGATAAACAAATGGATCCCAGCATCGAGGCACTTCTAAACGAACTTATTAGCAACATCCAGACCTCTTGATTTAAACTTACTTTATTTTTTAACAACTTTATGCACAATTAGTTTTTCTTTCTGATTAGATATTTTTCAGGTTATTCACAAATTCACAGTTATTATTACTCCTATTACTATAAAAAAACATTCTTATACATAATAACGCAAACGCAACCGAAAAACATTCCAATCAAGGAGGTGTTTCCCGAATCAGCGGGAATAAATTAAAATGAAATTTACATCGACAAAAGATAATCTTTCCTATGCCACGCAAATCGTTCAAAAATCCGTGTCTTCTAAAACAACCATACCAATTCTTTCCGGAATTTTGATCGAAACAGGTCAGCAAATGGTTAAATTAGCTGCCACTGACCTTGAAATCGGGACAGAATGTTCGTTTCCGGCTGATGTTCAACTGGAAGGAAAAACAGTTGTGCCGGCCCGCTATTTTATAGAATTTGTTCGTCGTTTACCGGATCAGGAGATCACCATAGAATCAAACAGTGAGAATAGCCAGATCACTATCAAATATGGAATCTCAGAGTTTACTCTGAGCACTATGGACCCTACTGAATTTCCCATCTTGCCGCTTTCGCAAGATGGTCCACGTTTTACTTTGACTCAAGGAAAATTTAAACAAATGATTAAACAAGTTTTAATCGCTACTTCAAATGAGCAGGTCCGTCCAGTTTTTACGGGGGTCCTCTTACTGTTTGAAGAAGGCACTATTAAGCTGGTAGCGACCGATACCCACCGTTTAGCTGTACGCGAAGAGCGCCAGGAATATCCGCTTGAGCTGGAACAACAGATTAAACAAGTCATCATTCCAGCGCGCACATTGAGCGAACTTAACCGTATTTTGCTTGATGATAATGAATCATTTTCGGTGACGATTACCGAAAATCAAATTTTATTTACTACAGAGCAGATTGCTCTTCTTTCCCGGTTGATCGATGGACATTTTCCAAATTATAAACAGGTTTTACCTAAACAATATTCTTCCACAATTAAACTAAAAACCAAAGAGTTACTGTCAACCCTAGAACGAGCAGCCCTACTCATGTCACCCACTGAGGGTATTAGTTCGGCTAAATTTGAGCTTCAGAAAGATAAACTAATCGTCAGTTCTACTGTTCCAAATGGATCGATATATGAGGAATTGCCGATTATTCTAGAGGGTGATCCCTTATTAATTGCTTTTAATTCTAAATATCTCATTGATGTACTTCGTATCATCGATAATGAAGAGATTTTATTTCAATTTACCGGTCCTTTGAGTTCAGCGGTAATCAGACCCACCAGTGATGAAAACTATTTCTATCTGGTTTTGCCTATAAGAATTTAAGCTTTGCCTACTTTTTAACCAGATAGGAGTGGCTAATTTGCTGCTGAAAACAATTTTATTAAATAATTACCGAAACTATACAAAGGCTAATCTTTTGTGTTCACCAACTCTAAATATAATCTGGGGCAATAATGCCCAGGGAAAAAGCAATCTTTTAGAAGCGATCTATTTATTAAGTACCGGCCAGGCTTATCGGACTAACCACGACCAGGAATTAGTACGTTGGGGTGCAAGTTATTACCTGATTAAATCAGAAATTCAAAATAACGAGAGAACGCTTGATATTGAGTTAATGTATCAAATTGACCAAAAGAAGTCACTCAAAATAGATGGTTATAAACGTAGCCGGATCAGTGATGTCCTGGGTGTATTTAACGTGGTGTTGTTTTCACCAGATGACCTTTACCTGGTGAAAGGAGGACCAACCCGGCGGCGGCGGTATCTTGACCTAACCATTTGTCGCTTGAATCCGTCGTATTATTACTATTTACAGCAATACCAAAAGACGGTCGAACAGCGCAACCAGCTACTGCGCAGTTTAGCAATAACTACAAGTTCATTAGCTACACTGGAAGTTTGGGATCAACAACTGGTCATTTTAGGAGCAAAAATTCTTGGTCGTCGCTTACAAATCTTACCAAAGTTAACAAAATTAAGTAGTTATTTTTATAGAAAAATAGCTTCCAATACCGAACAGTTGTTTGTTCGCTATCAGTCAACGGTAAACCTACCTTTAGAAAATCAAGAAATAGATTGCTCTGAAAGCACCATTGCGCGGTATTTTAGTGACCATTTGAAACATATCAGAAAAGAAGAACGCAAACGAGGGGTGACTTTAATTGGACCGCATCGGGATGATCTCGTCTTATACCTGGACCAGCATGAAATGCGTAATTTCGGTTCCCAAGGACAGCAACGCTCTGCTGCTTTAAGTTTAAAACTGGCTGAACTTGAAATTTTGGCCAATGAACAGGGTGATTATCCCGTTTTATTGCTGGATGATGTTTTATCAGAGTTAGATTCATCGAGACGAGAGTTTCTATTTACACAACTGCTCAATAAGGTCCAGACTTTTCTGACTACTACCCAGTACACCTATTTAAATGCGGAAATATTGAAAAAAGCCAGCCTGATTGAGGTTAAGAACGGAGTTTTGTGGCCAACCTAATAATTACCATGGTATTTGAAACATACTAAAGGACGGGTTAGTAATATTTAAAAGAGCAAGGAGTGGTATAATGTTTCTGCACCTGGGGGGAGATACTATTATCCCCAAAGAAGAACTTATCGCGATCCTGGACCTGGAAACAACCAGTAAAGCGGAAGCAACCAAAGATTTTTTGGAGATGGCCCGGGATGAAGGATTTATTCGGTATGTAGGGGAAAAAGGAAAGGAAAAATCATTTGTGATTACCAGTAAATACGTATACTATTCGCCAATTTCTTCAATGACCTTAATCAAGAGGGCATCTCATTTCAAGGGAATGATTTCCTTTTGGGAAAAAGATTCTTTTTAATCCGTGGTTATCCCACGGCCATTTTTCTATTGAGCAGAATTTTCCAATCTTGAGAGAACAAATGTTTTTGTGTTATAATAAACCGTTAAGAAAAATCTGGGAGGTCATATATTATTTATGGCAGATCATAGAAATTCGGCGCCAAACGTCGTGACAGATTATGACGCTAGCCAGATTCAGGTTCTGGAAGGGCTGGAAGCGGTTCGGAAGCGGCCGGGGATGTATATTGGTACGACCGGCCCGCGCGGCTTACACCACTTAGTTTTTGAGATTGTTGACAACAGTATTGATGAAGCCCTGGCCGGCTATTGTGATGAGATTAATGTGATTATTCACCCTGACAACAGTGTCACTGTAATTGATAATGGGCGGGGTATTCCTGTCGATATTCACCCGAAAACCGGCCGGCCGGCCGTAGAAGTTGCTTTAACTATTTTGCACGCCGGCGGAAAATTTGGTGGTAAGGGGTATAAGGTGTCCGGTGGATTACACGGGGTTGGCCTATCCGTAGTCAACGCCTTGTCTGCCTGGCTGGAAGTGAAGATCCGGCGGGAGGGAAAATTGTGGTTCCAGCGATATGAACGCGGGGTGCCAACTTCAGATGTGCAGCAGATCAGTGATACTGAGGGTACAGGTACGGAGATCACCTTTAAACCTGATCACGAAATTTTTGAAGAACTCACCTATAACTTTGAAACGATTCTTTCCCGTTTACGTGAATTATCTTTTCTCAATAAGGGATTAAAAATAACCCTGGAGGATGAACGAACGGGGGAGAAAGTCAGGTTGCTGCAGCAGGGCGGAATCATCGACTTTGTTACCTACCTCAATAAGAACAAAGACGTTCTTCATCCCCAGCCCATCTACCTGGCGAAGGAAAAGGATAATGTGCAGGTAGAAATCGCTATGCAGTACAATGATGGTTACGTGGAGAACGTGTTTTCATTTGCTAATAACATTCATACCCAGGAAGGAGGCACCCATGAGGCTGGTTTTCGGGCGGCACTAACCAGAATAGTTAATGAATATGCCAGAAAATATGGTGCCCTCAAAGAAAATGATCAAAACCTGTCCGGCGAGGATATCCGCGAGGGTCTGACTGCAGTTATCAGCATCAAAGTCCCAGAACCACAGTTTGAGGGACAAACCAAAACAAAACTGGGTAACAGTGAGGTTAGATCTATCGTTGATTCAATTATGGCTGACGGATTGGGGACTTTCTTTGAGGAAAACCCGGCCGTGGGCAAAAAAATCGTGGAAAAAGCGGTTACTGCGGCGAGAGCCAGAGAAGCGGCACGAAAGGCCCGGGAATTAACCCGTCGGAAAAGTGCCCTGGAATCTACCACTCTCCCCGGGAAACTGGCTGATTGCTCAAGCAAAGACGCTGCCGAATGTGAACTATATCTGGTTGAGGGGGATTCGGCCGGCGGTTCGGCTAAACAGGGTCGCGACCGTCGTTTCCAGGCAATACTACCCCTACGGGGCAAAATCTTGAACGTGGAAAAAGCTCGTCTGGATAAAATCCTCGGCAATGAAGAAATCAGAGCAATCATTACAGCACTGGGTACGGGAATCTCCGACGAGTTTGATATAAATAAGGCCCGTTACCATAAACTGATCATCATGACCGATGCTGATGTCGACGGCTCGCACATACGTACTCTGCTCTTAACTTTCTTTTATCGCTACATGCGACCGCTAATTGAAGCTGGTTATGTTTACATTGCTCAGCCCCCACTCTATCGAGTAAGAAAGGGAAAAGAACAGTTTTATCTATACAGTGATAAAGAACTGGATCAACTTTTAAAAAAAATTGGCCGTCAAAACTATTCAATTCAGCGGTATAAAGGTCTGGGCGAAATGAATCCGGAACAACTCTGGGATACTACCATGGACCCCAGCAACAGGACCATCTTACAGGTAACCTTGGAAGACGCAATTAAGGCCGATGAAATCTTTACGATCCTGATGGGTGACCGGGTTGAGCCGCGGCGGGAGTTTATTCACCGTTATGCCAAGGAGGTTCGTAACCTGGATGTATAATCAAGGGGATTTAGCGATCGATTCGTCAATGGTCGGGTTAGATGTTTTGGCCATTTTTAATTCTACCTTATGTGATCCAGCATGGTCGTTCGCCGAATGCACAACCCGCCAGACCACAGCGCTTACGCATGGCTATCATAAATACCCGGCGAAGTTCATACCCCCGCTAGCAGCCAAGCTGATAGAAGAGTACACCAGTCCAGGCCAACAGGTCTGTGATCCCTTTATGGGCTCGGGGACAACCCTGGTGGAAGCTGTCATTCGGGGGCGACACGCGGTAGGAGTGGACATCAACCCGATCGCCTGGGTGATCTCCCGGGCCAAAACGATGCCGATTGAGCCCAAACTGTTAAAAGAGCGGTTAGATGTATTCTTCGCCGATCTGCCGACCGATGCGAGTGGCCACCTGATCAGCCCTTTGTTGGGAAATGTCCCGTCACTGAATCACGAACGAATAGATTATTGGTTTACCGAACCGAATCGTTCCGAACTGGAAGTAGTTCTCCACCTGATTAACCAGGAACTGGATGAAAATCTGCGGCTGTTTCTACTCTGTGGATTCTCAAATGTCTTGAAAAACTGCAGTCGCTGGCTGATGAAATCAAGTAAACCCACAGTTGATAAAAATAAGTGGATTCCACCGTTAATTCCAACTTTGCAAAAACATTTAAATTATATGGAAAAGCGTAATCTTCTATTCTGGAACGTGATGCAGGCGCAAGAAGGCCCGACATCGGTTAAGGTGCAGATCGGTGATGCTAGACAGTTACCTGTTCCCAGAAACAGTCTTGATTTAATTGTTACTTCCCCACCTTATGTGACCTCCTACGAGTACGCCGACCTGCATCAACTAAGCAATATTGTTCTAGGGTTTACAGCTCAACCCGAAGAAAACAATGAACGACTGCTCAGCCCCCTAGCGATCGCGACAATTGACGAATTGAAGCGAGTAGATAAAGGAGAGGCCCGGGGGGTGCTGGCATATTTTCAAGCTATGCAGCAGTGTATTCAAGAGATGTACACTAAACTGCGGCCGGGAGGCCGGACGTGCATTGTCATCGGTAATACTACCTTACGGAAAGTTCCTATCCGCAACGCTGAAATATTTGCTGAGACAGGAGTTTGTGTGGGCTTTACCTTTGATCGCCTGATCCGCCGGGAAATTCCCTCAAAAATTCTGCCGCAAACGCGCGACCCGAAGACGGGAAAATTCACGTCCGCGGGTCACGCAGAAGCTTTAGCTTACCCGGAAGAGTTTATTTTAGTTCTTAAGAAATGAGGTGGTGCTCCTGATGCCAGAAAATAACACCAAGATTATCCCGATAGATATCAACGAAGAGATGAAAAAGTCATTCCTGGACTATTCCATGTCGGTCATCGTCAGCCGGGCGCTGCCCGATGTCCGCGATGGCTTAAAACCTGTCCATCGGCGCATTTTATACGCGATGAACGAACTGGGAATGACGCCTGACAAACCGCACAAGAAATCTGCTCACCCGGTCGGGGAAGTGCTCTCTAAGTACCATCCGCATGGTGACGCTGCTGTCTACGAAGCCATGGTGCGAATGGCGCAGGATTTTTCTACCCGCTACCCGCTGGTGGATGGGCACGGAAATTTTGGCTCAATCGACGGGGATTCTGCCGCAGCTATGCGGTACACAGAAGTACGCATGGCGAAAATTACCCTGGAAATGCTGGCAGACATTAACAAGGACACGGTTGATTTTCGGCCTAATTATGATGAATCATTGGAAGAGCCGACTGTACTGCCGGCTCGGATTCCCAATCTGCTGGTTAACGGGTCGGCAGGCATAGCGGTCGGTATGGCCACCAACATCCCTCCGCATAACCTGGGTGAAGTAGTTGATGCACTGGTCATGCTCATTGAGGACCCGACAGTGGAATTAAGCCAACTGATAAAAAAGATCAAGGGGCCGGATTTTCCGACCGGTGGAATCATTGTGGGGAGAGATGGGATCATCTCAGCGTATGGCACCGGCCGGGGAAGTATCACTGTTCGAGCCAAATGCCATGTGGAAAAGACGAGTAATGGAAAGCAGGTTATACTGGTTACGGAACTGCCATATCAAGTTAACAAGGCTCGATTAATAGAAAAAATCGCGGAACTGGTTCGAGAACGCAAGATCGACGGCATTACTGACCTACGCGATGAATCTGACCGGAGCGGGATGCGGATTGTTATTGAGCTACGTCGGGACGCTAATCCGCAGGTCATACTTAATCAACTTTACCAGCACACTCAGATGCAGGATACCTTTGGGGTGATCATGCTGGCTTTAGTAGATGGTGCCCCGAGAATCCTGAACTTGAAAGAAGTGCTGCATCATTATATCGATCATCGGAAACAGGTAATTACTCGCCGGACGCGATTTGACCTGAATAAGGCTGAAGAACGAATGCACATCGTCGAAGGGCTGCGGATCGCCCTGGCTTATCTGGACGAAGTAATTCAAACCATCCGACGTTCCCAAACCCCAGAGATCGCCAAGAATGCCTTGATGGAGCGTTTTGGCCTCTCGGATAAGCAGGCCCAGGCTATCCTCGATATGCGTCTCCAACGTCTGACTGGCCTCGAACGTGAAAAACTGGAAGAAGAGTTTCAGGAACTGACCAAGACGATCAACTACCTCCGATCGGTACTAGCCGAGGAAAATCTAGTTTTGGGAATCATTAAGGAAGAACTACTCAAAGTCAAGGAACAATTCGCTGACCCCCGACGAACCCAAATCGTTGAAGAATCCACCAAGCTGGAAATAGAAGACCTTATCCCCGAGGAGGACATGGTCATCACAATTACCCATCAGGGGTATATTAAGCGGATGCCAGTTAACACTTACCGAAGTCAACGACGCGGCGGCCGTGGCATCGTGGCAATGACAACTAAAGAGGAAGACTTTGTGGAGCATTTGTTTGTCACCACGACCCACCACTATCTCTTATTTTTCACGAACCGGGGACGGGTCTATCGACTCAAGGTTTACGAAATACCCGAAGCCAGCCGACAAGCAAAAGGGACTTCGATGGTTAATCTGCTGGCGATTGGGGGAGAGGATAAGATCAATGCCGTGATCCCAGTTCGGGAGTTTGTGGACGATAAATACTTGTTTATGGCGACGCGATGCGGTGTAGTCAAAAAGACTGAGTTGAGCGAATACGATTCGTCACGGCGGGATGGTATCATTGCGATTAACCTTGATGAAAACGACGAATTGATCGGAGTAAAACTAACTGATGGAACCGAAGAAATTATTCTCGGCACCCGCCAGGGAATGGCCATACGTTTCGCAGAAACCGATGTGCGCAGCATGGGCCGGACGGCCCGTGGGGTCAAAGGGATTACCCTAAAACCTAATGATCTAGTAGTTAGCATGGATACCGTACGCAATGATGCGGATCTCCTGGTGGTAACAGAAAACGGGTTTGGAAAGCGGACTCCTTTGACCGATTATCGCAAGCAGAGCCGGGGTGGAAAAGGGATCATGACGATCCGCACTACGAAGCGAAACGGGAGCCTAGTCAGTATCAAAGTGGTTAAGACCGGCGATGAGTTGATGATTATCAGTGGTGAGGGGATTATTATCCGTTTAAATGTAGAAGACATCTCCCAAATGGGTCGAGCCACTCAAGGGATTACCTTGATGCGTTTAGACCCCAAGGATAAGGTGGTCGCCGTGGCTAAGGTCGTTTCCAAAAACGGTGAAGAAGATAAAAACCTTTAATTCTTCGCTTGACATGATTCGGCTGGCTGTGATAATATAAGAAACGTCGCGAGTCGGCGGCCTAGGAGCTGGTCTTTGAAAACTAAACAGTTGTGCGAAAGCCCGATGGAAGAAAGGACATCGAAAGATGTTCAGGAAGAATGAACCCGGTGATACTTTGAGGTACACAGAAGGCAGAAGGAAACAAGAGCCAA
>JABLXP010000039.1 GCA_013178045.1 Bacillota bacterium | reverse complement strand
GTGCCAGTTTGCCCTTGTTAGGGACCAAGCATAGGTTTACTCCTCTTGGGAGGGCTTTGTATTCCCTCAGTCACAATTTATCACTCCAGGCTTGTTAATGAAGACAAGATTATCAGCATCGGGGGTAGATGGTATCTTCCCCGCTAATACTGCCCAGAAAATTGTGCGACGCCAGAAAACACAGCTCTTTGAAAAAAAACAAGCACCACCTAACCCTCCGTATTGTGGAGAGTTAATGCCCCTTATGCCTGAAACGAATTAAACCTTTAAGCTGCTGTTTCTGGTTCGGCAGTTACCCGGTAACCGAGTTCTTTCAAACGGCGTAAATGATACTTAAGTAACCGCTGGTGGTTCAAGTGGTCGTAGAAATTCGGCCCCAGCTCAGAATAGGTGGTCCCTTTAGCCAACAGATGATAAATAATTACCAGGATACTGTGCGCCACGGCCACCAGTGCCCGCTTCTTACCCCGCCGAGCTGCCAGGCGGTGGTACTGGACAAAAAAGTACGTCTTGCGTGAGCGGGAAGCGGCCCAGGCTACTTCTACCAGAGTCTCGCGTAACCAGGGGTCACCCTTGCAGGTACGTCCAGTTTTGTGTTTACCAGCACTCTCGTTGTTTCCCGGACAGATGCCCGCCCAGGAGGCTAAGTGTTTGTGGGAGGGAAAAACGCCCATGTCGACGCCGATTTCAGCAATGATCGTCCAGGCCGCTTGCTTCTTCACGCCGGGAATGGTCATCAGCCGCTCGGCCGCCTCGGCAAAAGGGTGCATCCGCTCCTCGATTTCTGCTTCCACCTGGGCAATGGCCTGCTCTAAGAAGTCAATATGGGCCAGGTGTTATGGGCCAGGTGTTATGGGCCAGGTGTTGGTGGAGGAGGAAGCGGTGGTGGGGTTCTACCACTCCGGACAGCGCCTTTTCCAGTTCGGACATCTTTGAGCGCAAGGACCCTTTAGCCAGTTCCGCCAGAGCATACGGGTCATTTGTGCCCTGAGCTAATGCCTTAATGATGGCCCGTCCGGAGACACCCATAACGTCGCTGGCCACCGAAGATAGTTTAATATTAGCGTCTTCCAAAACTTTTTGGATGCGGTTGATAACACGGGCTTTTTCCCGCACCAGGGTTTTACGATGCCGGGTAAGATCGCGCAATTCCCGGATTGGTTTGGGCGGGATGAAGCTGCTTTTTAGCAGTCCGTGACGCAAAAGCTGAGCAATCCATTCGGCATCACTCACATCGGTTTTCCGGCCGGGGACCTGCTTGATGTCTTTTGCGTTTACCACCAGCAGTTCGAAGTTACCTTCTAAAAATATAGTACACGGGTTTCCAGTAGACACCGGTGCTTTCCATGGCCACGTGGGTGCAGCCAGCAGCACCTAACCAGTCGCTCAAGAGGTTTAACTCGTCAGTGGTGGTTCCAAAGGTACGGATTTCCTTCTGCGGCTTACCTCCCTTTCCCGGAGTGATCAGACAAGCCACCACCTTGGTTTTGTGGACGTCTAAACCGCAGCAGCGCTCGTATAGTACTTGCACAGTTACTCACCTCTTTTGTGAATACCTAGTGGGCCGCCACCAGGCCACCACTTCTAACAAAGATTCTGCCCAGCGTGCTCCCTTAAAAACGGGGCAACATTCGGTGGTTCCTGGGGTAGTGACCAGCTTCACACTTGACACCGGACTTTGTGTACCAAGTCTCAACGAGCTTTGTGGGGCGACCCAAAGAAATTATAGCACAATTTTCATGCCCCGGTGGTGGCGTGGGCGCCATGTTTCACTCGATTTATCAAGGTTTTATAATTTTTATGATGAAGAAAAGGCCGAGTATAGGGTTTCGTTAGGAACCCTTATTTCATGCGGTTTCCCGAACTATGTAGACCAGGAGGCACACCAGAGGCAGATCAAACGGCAGACCAAGCATCACCGGGCGCGCGTCACACAAAGAAGGGCAGGGCATATGACGAACCTGTTTCCTTGACTACCCAGTGTATCCTAATGCTTTAGAAATTTCCTGCGTACCATTCAACAATGTTTGAATCAAAAAAGGTATTCTTTCTGGAGTAAGCCTGTATAAAGGGACGTAAATTGCCATACTCCCGATAATGCCAGACGAACCAAATATTGGAGCAGCTACTGCGCCAGCATCGTAAACTGTTTCTTCATATGAAATACTGTAGCCTTTCATTCGTATTTCTTCTAATTGTATCATTAGTAGCTCAGGATCGACCACAGTATTTTTTGTGAATGGGATCATATCGATATTGGCAAGCATTGATTTTAAATATTCTTCTCCCAGATAGGCCAGAATGACTTTTTTTGAAGAGCCAGCATAAAGCGGCGCAGCCATTCTGAACTTTGAAACTACAGTCTGAGGACTTTCTACGCTGTCTATACATATGGCTTGATAAAAAGGTAAGTCAGGGACAAGAAGATATACTGATTCACCAGTTTCATTTGACAGCCTGACCATAACCGGATGGGCGATTGATTTAATTTCAAAAGATTGCTTGGCTAAATTTCCTAATTTTATTAGTTCAAATCCTAAGGAGTATCGTTTGGTTTCCTCATTTCGTCTCAAGAATCCAAAAGTTTGAAGAGTGTTGAGATATTTTAAAGCAACTGGTTTTGAGGTATTAAGCAGGCGGCTAATTTCACTCAAAGATAACTCTGGTTGCTGTTCAGAAAAGAAATTTAAGATTTGTAATGTGCGCTCGACGGTCTGCAGAGAGGAATAAGGCTTTTTATATTGATGTTTTTTCATAAAAGAGCTCCTTTTGTTTGAATAAAATAAATTTACCACCAGATAGATTAACATTGTTTTTCCAGACTGTCTATTATATTATTTTTTATTTTTCTATTATATTATTTTTTATTTTTATGGTTTGTTTGATAAAAATTTTTTGTTCTTGAACAGGAGGAAATTTAATCGGACGTCGAATAGCAATAATTAGGTTAACAAAATTATAACACAGTTAGCATATTGATAACAAATACTTTTAAAAATTTTAAAAAAATTTATGCAAAACCAGAAGGAAAGTTTATTTATATGTCGAAAAACATGAATAGATTATCTTTATGTTAACATAGTTATTTTATAGATAACAAGTATAAAAAGAAATATTTTAGTGATTATTATTATATTATTATATTATAATAAAAATATAGTGTAAGTTCTAATTCGCTTATGGTATTTTCTAGTAATTGGGGTGATTTATGGTGGTGTTGTAAAAAGGGGGAGGATTAATGTTAACAGAATTCAGGTGTGCAAGATGTAATAAGCTATTAGGTAAATACAGGGAATGTCTGGAGTTAGAAATTACATGCCCTCGCTGTGGTTTGAGCAACCACCTTCACCATAAGCCTTCATCCATAACCACAGAAAGCAAGTATTCTGCATACAGACCAGCGGTTGTCAAGTCTCAAGCCTTAACAAATCCATATATAACAAATAGATAGCCATTTATCTGAGTTGAGAGCCAGCGAGCCCCGTCAGACAAGGAGGTGGTTGGTTATGGGTTAGGGGAAACAACGTCGGAGGAAAGGAGTATTTTGAGTCAATGGGTGGGCTGCTTTTCCTAATAGAAAAAGGTTCGGCTTGTTTGGGACATAGAAAAAATAGTGAGGTGGAGAGTTATGCAAGAAACCGTAATCGTTAGTGCTGCCAGAACCCCCTTTGGTCGGTTTGGGGGGGCGTTACAGTCGTTAAAAGCTGTCGAACTAGGCGGAATAGCCATCGCTGAGGCGGTTAAGCGCGCTGGTATTACGCCGGAACAGGTTGACTATGTATACATGGGGCAAGTTCTGCAGGGCGGCTGCGGCCAGGTTCCATCACGGCAGGCGGCGCGGAAAGCAGGAATTCCCTGGGAGGTTCCTTCAATCACCGTTAATAAAGTCTGTGCGTCCGGTCTGACTAGTGTGGCTTTAGCCGATATGAAGATTCGGCTTGGTGAAGCTGATATTGTGGTCGCGGGTGGAATGGAAAGTATGAGCAATGCCCCATACTTCCTCAGCGGGATGCGTTGGGGCGCCAGAATGATGGACCAGAAGTGTGTAGACCTGATGGTCCACGATGGCCTGTGGTGTGCCTTTTACGATCGGCACATGGCGATCCATGGTTCCGAAGTAGCGAAAGAATTTGGTTTAAGTCGTCAAGATCAGGACGAATGGGCCTTGCGCAGTCAACTGCACGCTGTGGAGGCGATCAAGAACGGCCGCCTGAAAGAAGAGATCGTGCCGGTAGAGATCCCCGGGAAGAAAGGGCCGACCATATTCGATACCGACGAGGCGCCGCGGCCGGATACGACGCTGGAAGGTCTGGCCAAGCTGCCGCCGGTCTTCAGCAAGGATGGGACGATAACGGCTGGTAACGCGCCGGGTGTTAACGACGGTGCGGGCGCCCTGGTGCTAATGTCCAAAGAGAAAGCGGCGGAATTAGGGATTAAACCGCTGGCGACCATTTGCGGCCATGCGGAGGTTTCCCAGGAAGCCCGTTACATCGCCACGGTTCCCGGCCTGTCGACATTAAAGCTGTTGAAACAAAAAGGAATGACAGTAAACGATATTGCTCTGTTTGAGGTGAACGAGGCATTTGCCGCAGTGGTGTTGACCAGCACCAAGATTGCTGGTTGGGATACCAATAGGGTCAATGTTGACGGTGGGGCGATCGCGTTTGGTCATCCGATCGGTGCTAGTGGGGCCCGGATTCTGATGCATTTGGCCTTTGCGTTGCGGGCCCGCGGAGGCGGCTACGGCATTGCGGCGATCTGCAGTGGCGCTGCCCAGGGCGACGCGATGTTGATCAAGGTAGACTAGGTTCACTTAAATTGTATTGTATAGAAAAGAGGGGGAGAAGCATGGAAGTCAAGAAAATCATGGTTGTTGGTGCTGGTCAAATGGGCGGCGGGATCGCGCAGGTGTCCGCTCAGGCTGGTTTTAGCACAGTGTTAAATGATCTCAACATGGACCTGGTGCAAAAAGGGATCAAGGTCATAGAGAAAAACCTGACCCGGAACGTGGAAAAAGGCAAGATGACCGCTGAAGAAAAAGACGCTATCCTTGCCCGGATTATACCCTCGACCAGTTTGGCAGATGCGAAAGACTGCGACCTGGTGATTGAAGCCATTGTCGAGAACATGGCGATCAAGTCCAAAGTGTTCAAAGAACTCGATGAGGTTTGTCCGCCGCAGACGATCCTGGCCTCGAACACCTCCTCGCTGCCGATTACTGAAATTGCGGCGGTGACCAAGCGACCGGCACAAGTTATCGGAATGCACTTCATGAACCCGGTGCCAGTGATGCGATTGGTAGAGATTATCCGTGGACTGGCGACCAGTGATGAAGTGTACAAAATCATTGAAGACCTGAGCGTGAAGATGGGTAAAGTGCCAGTTGAGGTTAGGGATGTACCGGGCTTCGTTTCTAATCGGGTCCTGCAGGTCATGATTAACGAGGCTATTTTCTGCCTCTATGAAGGGGTAGCCTCGCCACAGGGGATTGACGAAGTCATGAAGCTGGGAATGAACCACCCAATGGGTCCCCTAGCGTTGGCTGACTTGATCGGCTTGGATACCGTGCTGGCGATACTGACTGTTTTATACGAAGGCTACGGCGACCCGAAATATCGCCCCTGTCCACTGCTCCGCCAATACGTAAAAGCTGGT
The DNA here is from genome assembly GCA_013178045.1 of Bacillota bacterium. Classification (NCBI taxonomy): domain Bacteria; kingdom Bacillati; phylum Bacillota; species Bacillota bacterium. The sequence goes on along the minus strand of JABLXP010000039.1, from coordinate 6,103 downwards.
TGGCTTGGTCGGAAAGTTGGCAAAGGCTTCTACGAGTACAAGTAGGTGAGGGGGTCGGCTAATGGCCTGGGACACCATTTTGTTAGAAAAAGAAGGCAATATCGGCATTTTGACCATCAATCGTCCTAAAGCCTTGAACGCTTTAAATCAGCAAGTGCTGGAGGAACTAAGCCAGGCGATTGATGTAATCACCGCTGATGAAGAGATCTTTGTCGTGATCCTGAAAGGGGCTGGTGATAAAGCCTTTGTCGCGGGGGCGGATATTACCTTTATGCAAAACATGACCGCCCTTGAAGGGAGAGCATTTGGCTTGTTGGGGCAGGCGACTTTCCGCAAACTCGAGTACATGCCAAAGCCGGTCATTGCCGCAATCAACGGCTTCGCCCTGGGTGGGGGCTGCGAGTTGGCCATGGCCTGTGATATTCGGGTCGCCACCGAAAAAAGCAAGTTCGGGCAACCCGAGGTGGGTCTCGGTGTTATCCCCGGCTTTGCCGGGACGCAACGGCTGCCCCGGCTGGTTGGTAAAGGCCGGGCCAAAGAACTGTTGTTCACGGCCGACATGATTAGTGCGGCTGACGCCTACCGGATCGGCTTAGTCAATCATGTGGTGCCCGAAGACCAGTTAATGGAATTCTGTAAGACCCTGGCAAACAAGATTGCTTCCAAGGGCCAGATTGCCGTGCGCTTGTGCAAGGCGGCCGTTGACGAAGGTCTGGAGATGGATGTGGATAAAGCCATGACCCATGAGGCTGACCTGTTTGGGTTATGCTTTGCTACAGCTGACCAAAGAGAAGGGATGACTGCTTTTATTGAAAAGAGAAAGCCCAAATTCATCGGAAAATAGTCGGTGGATTTGAACAATACCTGCTCTATGAATTGAGCCAATGCTGATTGAGATGGGTGACGGATGTGGATTTTAAGTTGAATGAAGAACAACAAATGTTTAGAGATACCATTCGCCGGTTTGCCCAGAATGAAATTGCCCCCATTGCGGCGGAGACCGATTACATTAGCTATTTTGACAGAAAGTTATGTGTGAGGGAGGTTTATTAAAGATGATCTTTGAATTGACGGAAGAACAAAAATTGCTCAAACAAACAGTCCGAAACTTCGCGGAAAAGGAAATCGCTCCATTTATTGACGAGTGGGAAGAAAATAGCCGTTTTTCCCGGGAAACATTCCAAAAAGCGGCCAGTCTTGGTTTAGCTGGGATGTATATTCCTGAAGAATATGGTGGAAGTGGGATGAACTATTTCATGGGGGCTCTGGTTATAGAAGAACTGGCCAGGGCGGCCCGAGCGATGAACTACCTGGCTGTCCACAACATGGTTGTCCGTCAAATATACGTTAACGGAACTGAAGAACAACGTCGAAAATATGTTTTGCCTTTAGCACGTGGTGAGAAGCTCGCTTCAATCTGTATCACCGAACCAAATGCCGGTTCCGATATTAGCTCGATGCAAACAACGGCAGTCAGAGATGGGGACGAATATGTTCTCAACGGGACAAAGGTCTTTATCACTGGTGGGGGTGAATCAGACGTTTACACCGTCTTGTGCAAGACAGATAAGACGAAGGGTTTAAATGGCATGACCTGGTTCATCCTCGAAAAGGGGATGCCTGGCTTCACTTTTAGCAAACCAGAGAAGAAACTGGCTTTTAATTCTGTACCTGTCTGCCAGCTCTTTTTCGAAAATGTTCGGGTTCCAGTTGAAAACAGGTTAGGGGAGGAAAACGAAGGTTTTAGAAACTTTACCCGGTCGATCAATGGCGGAAGAATAAACGTGGCGGCGGAAGCGGTTGGTGGGGCTCAAGCAGCCTTAGATGCCGCGATCGCTTACGCGAAAGAACGGGTTCAGTTTGGGCAACCGATTGCTTCTTTCCAAGCGATCCAGCATATGCTTGCTGATATGGCCACTGAACTGGAAGCTGCTCGTCTTCTCGTCTACCAGGCAGCTTATCTATATGATAAGGGTCTCCCCTGTGCGAAGGAAGTATCGATGGCGAAGCGATTTGCTACTGACACGTCAATGAAAATCGCTACCGATGCCGTGCAGATCTTCGGCGGTTACGGATTTATTAAAGATTACCGAGTGGAGAGATTCTTCCGAGAGGCCAAACGAGCCCAGATTGTTGAGGGGACAAACCAAATTCAACGAAATCTTATTGCCCGGGAGTTACTGAAATAAAAGGCTTTAACACAGGCTTGGTTTTGTAAGATTTAGGAGAGAAGAGGTGCCGGGTGGTCAAATCAAAGTCCGCCCGGTCGCCTAGGCTTTGTCAGGATTATGAGATAAGAGGTGTTTAGGATGTCTAACAAGACTGAAAGAGAAATCATGGAAGAAAAAATAAAAGAACTGCATGAGATCAAGAACAAGATCGTTAATTATCCAAGCGATGAACAACTGCAGGAACGTTTTGCCCGGCATCGGTATACAGCCAGGAAAAGGATCGAGAAGTTATTAGACCCGGGTTCTTTTACTGAGCTAGACATGCTGGTTACCCATCACTGTAGCTACTTTGGGATGGATAAGAGAAAAATTCCGGCCGAAGGGGTGATTTCTGGTTTCGGAAAAATAGACGGCAGGTTGGTTTTTGTCTATGCCCAGGATTTTCTGGCGCTAGGTGGCTCTTTTGGCGAAATGCATGGTAATAAAATTCTTAAAGTAATGCAAAGGGCCTTAGAAGCCGGCGCGCCGGTGATTGGCTTGCTGGAATCAGGGGGCTTGAGACTCCATGAGGTTATGGGCCCAATGGTCAAGTTTGGGGAACTCTTCCATGCAAACACGCTGGCCTCGGGGGTAATTCCACAAATATCAGCTATAATGGGTAGTGTTGCCGGGGGACAGGCATACTCCCCAGGTTTGACTGATTTCATTATTATGACTAAGGATAGTGCGATGTATATCGCCGGCCCGGCTTTTGTTAAAACACAGCTGGGTTATGATATCACCGAAGAGGACCTCGGCGGGGCTGAAGTCCACGCTCGGGAGAGCGGAGTGGCAGATTTAGTCGCTGAGAACGAGGACGAATGTTTATCCTACATTAAGGAACTGTTATCCTACCTTCCCTCAAATAATAAGGAAAAACCACCAGTTAAGGACTACCAGGAAATTGGCTATGACTACGAGACCGATTTTTATTCTCCAGCGGCAAACCTAAGAAAACCTTTTGACATGCACAAGGTAATTAAAGGTATAGTGGATAACGGTCAGTTTTTTGAGATTAAAGCGAAGTATGCCCGCAATATGATTTGTGGTTTCGCCCGGATGAATGGGCACTCAGTGGGGATCGTGGCCAATCAGTCTCTGGTGCTTAGTGGTTGTATTGACTGCAAGGCATCGGAGAAAGCGGCTCGCTTTGTTAGATTCTGTGATGCCTTCAACATTCCTATCATTACTCTGCAAGACAGTCCCGCATACCTGATCGGCAAGGATGAGGAGCGAAACGGGATCATTACCCGGGGGGCCAAGTTGCTCCACGCTTATTCTGAGGCTACCGTACCCATGGTTACGGTGATGGTAAGAAAGGCCTATGCCGGCGCTCAGATCGCTATGGGTAGTAAGATGATGGGAGCAGATTATGTCTTTGCCTGGCCAACAGCGCAAATTGCCAGTGTGGGGGCTGATACCGCCGCCAGTGTAATCTTCAGAAAAGAGATTGCTCAGGCCAAAGATCCCGAACAAGCGAGAGCGGAAAGGATCAAAGAATATACGGAGAAATTCCTTAACCCATATTATGCTGCGTCCAGACAGGATATTGACGATGTAATTGATCCTCGAGATACGAGAAAGGTAGTGATTGCTGCTTTAGAAGCAGCGCAAAACAAAGAAGTGGTTAGACCGTGGAGAAAACACAGTAATATACCACTTTAGAATGGGAGTGATGGCTTTGCTGGCATTAGAGGGGATCAGGGTGCTTGACTTAACTCGGCTGCTCCCCGGTTCATTTACTACCCTGATGCTGGCCGATTACGGCGCCGAGGTGATCATGGTCGAAGACCCAGCGGGGGGAGAGCCGGGGCGGAATTCTCCTCCATTTATTCAAGGTTTAAGTGCCCGTCATTTGATACTTCAACGGAATAAAAAGAGCATCACACTTAATCTTAGGTCAAAACGGGGGCAGGAGTTATTTCAAGCGCTGGTCAAAACAGCGGATGTATTGGTAGAAAACTTCCGGCCCGGGGTGATGGACCGCTTTGGACTTGGGTACTCGCGCTTGAAAGAAGCTAACTCTCAACTGATTTATTGTTCAATTACTGGTTATGGACAGACCGGGCCTGACCGGGACAAACCAGGTCATGATATTAATTACATCAGCCAGGCTGGTATTCTTGGACTCACTGCCAGTCAGGGGGATTCAATCCCTTTACCTGGGGTTCAGATCGCTGACCTTGGTGGAGGCAGCTTGATGGCGGTGATAGGCATTCTACTGGCGCTCATTGCTCGCGACCAAACCGGTGAAGGGCAGTATATTGACATATCTATTGCTGACGGAATTATAAGTTGGCTACCACTTGTTGCTGCCGAATACCTGACAGGCGGAAAAGCCCCTGGTCCTGGAGAACACCCGTATACCGGGCCGTTGGCGTGTTATAACACTTATCGAACCAAAGATAATCGTTATTTAGCTCTGGGAGCGTTGGAGCCGAAGTTTTGGAGTGCCTTGTGTCGTCGGCTGGGTCTTGAGGAATTTATTCCGATTCAAAAAGACCCAAACTACCAAGAAAAGATGAAGACATGTCTTCAGGAAAAGTTCAGTTCCCGGACTCTTGATGAGTGGATGACTGAATTTGCCCACGAAGATGTTTGTTTGACCCCTGTTTGGCGAATCGATGAGGCCCTGAGCAATCCTCGTGTAGCTGAACGTCAAATGGTATTTCAGGTCGAACACCCGGTCGCGGGTTGTGTTCAACAACTGGGTTTTCCAATTAAATTGTCGGGAACACCGGCCGAGTATCGCCAGGGAGCCCCTCTTTTAGGTGAACACAACGAGGATATTTTCAAGGAAATCGGCCTTCTACCATCTGACTTAGAAGTTTTACGTAAAGAGGGAGTGATTTAATTTAACCTTTCAAACCTAGCCCAAATTGAAAATGTAAAAATAAACTACACAGAGGGAGGTGAAACCATGAATGGCAAGAGACTTTTTATCAGACCGGAAGAAGTAGAGACATACATCCCGGGGGGCCATACTGGGACAGTAAACCGGCGGTTGATTGGTGAAGACACAGTTGGGGCAAAGAATTTTGAGGTGGTTCTAGGTGAGTTGAATGTGGGAGGGGCAGCCCACCGGCACAGCCATCCTGATCTGGAACATGGGTACTATGTATTAGAAGGCCGATGTCAGATTGAGGTGGGTGAGGAGAGACAGGAAGTGGGTCCAGGCATGGCAGTTTTTGTTCCCCCAGGAGTGGAGCATGAACTGAACGTTATCGAACCTCTTAAGGTACTGGTCTTTTATTCTCCACCGTTAAATCGGGTACAACAATGAAAGGAGGTAGTAGAGGTGTCATTAAATTTGGCCTTAGAGGCCCGTAACAAAGCAGGGGATTATTACCGGCAGGGGTTTAACTGCGCTGAGTCAGTATTACTGACTGGGCGAGAGCTATTAGCACCCGATTGGGATTTACAAATAATTAAAATGGCCACCCCACTGGGAGGGGGTATTGGTCGTGCCGGTTGTGTATGTGGGGCTCTAAACGCGTCTATCATGGTGCTTGGTATGCTGCACGGGCGAACCGACTGCAAAACTGAACGCCGGGAAATTGGACAACACGCGCGCAAGATCTATGAACTCTTTGTGCAAAATTTTGGTTCTCCGTGTTGCAGCAAACTAAACTTCAATGAGTTTGATAATGAGGCCCACTACCGCCGGTGTTTGAAAATTGTTGGTGGTACCGCCAAAATATTGTTCGAGTATCTGGAGAGCCAAAACCTACTGCCCGGGCAATCTGAAGACTGATAGCCCAAAAAGGGGGGTGTAACAATGAACGTTCAAAACAAAGTCATGACCCTGGAAGAAGCCATTAGTAAGTTTGTTCGTGATGGCGACTGCATCGCATTCGGCGGTTTCGTGACCAATAAGAAACCGTACGCGGCGG
>JABLXP010000038.1 GCA_013178045.1 Bacillota bacterium | reverse complement strand
TAAGATTAAACCTCTGACTTAATTTTTCTAAGGAAAGCTCTAGCGTCTTACTATCCAAAGTATTGCCTGGGAACAATTCATAACCGATGGGTCTTCCTTCACCATCCACTAACAATCCCATAACAACCTGGACTTCATTATACTCAAACCAAGTGGTGCAGCATGTAGGTCTATAATTTTTATTCTTTGTAAACGCATCTCCAATTTTTGGACTAAAATAGTGTAAAATGGTGAAGGAATATATCAATTAATGTCGAATAAGCATTTATAGACAATGGTTTAATGTCGAAAACCGTGAACTTATTTCCTTTAATATGCCGACCAGGAAATTTTCTGTAAAACCTTGGGCAATCAATAATCCCCAGATGGAGGTGAGAGCGCTAGGCTTAATTGGTTGCTAGTTTAAGCTAGCTAACTTTAGACAGAAAAGACAAGGAAAGGTATTTGAGGAGGTGCAACCATGAACTTGCCTAACAAGGTGATGACCTTGGAGGAAGCCATCAGTAAGTATGTGCACGATGGCGATACCATTGCTTTCGGCGGTTTCGTGACTAACAAGAAGCCGTACGCGGCGGTGCGAGAGATTATCAGGCAGGGGAAAAAGAACTTATACGTTGAAGGTGGACCCGCCGGCGGCGACGTCGACATGTTGATCGGGGCTGGCTGTGTGAAGGTATTGTTCAACTCCTATATGGCCAATTCAGGTTATACCCAGGTGTCCCGGCGCTTCCGCAAAGCTATTGAAGAGGGGACAATTCTCTGGGAAGACTATTCGTTGGATATTCAGCCGATTCTTTACCACGCGGCCGCCCTTGGTTTTCCCTTCATAGCGGTTAAGAATATGTTGGGTTCGGACCTGGTAAACAAGTGGGGTATACCCGAAGAAGTATGGCAGAATGACCCGAAGCTTCCGCCGCGGAAGCTGATTGTTGACCGGAATCCTTTCAACCCGGATGAGCAGGTTTGCTTGCTCCCGACACCGAAGATTGATGTGGCTATTATTCACGTGCAAAAAGCGGCGCCGGACGGAACCGCCCGAATCGAAGGTCCGGTCTTTGTTGATATTGATATTGCAATGGGTGCGACTAACTGCATTATAACCTGTGAGGAACTAGTTCATCCCGATGAACTGCGGCGTGAACCCTGGCTGAACCAGATCCCGAACCTTGTTCCTGACGCAGTTGTCCATGTGCCATTTGGTGCTCATCCATCCCAGTGCACCAATTACTACGATTATGACGGTCTTTTCTTCCGGATGTATGACCAGGTTAGTGGCGACGATGAATTGTTTAAGCAATTCCTTGATGAGTGGGTTTACGGGATTAAGGACCAGAATGAATACATTGATAAACTTGGGGCATCTCGCTTGACCAACTTGCGGGTGCGACCAGGCTATGGTTATGTGCCTGGATTAAAGAGGAGGTGATCAAAGTGGCGGAGTGGACGACCAAACAGATGATGGCAATTGCCCTGGCTCGCCAGATAAAAGATGGAATGACTTGTATTATTGGCACGGGTTTACCGTTGATTGGTGCGGCATTGGCTAAGAATACTACCGCGCCGAACGCAGTGTTGATTTTTGAGACGGGTATGATCGATGGTGCACCGCAGGAAGTACCTACTAGTGTGTCTGATTTGAGAATTGCTTACAAAGCTTCGGCTCTGTGGCCACAGTACCGTTACTTTGGTTTTGAAAGTAATGCCTGGAAGAAGAATAAGATTGATCTGGGATTCCTGGGTGGTGCGCAAATCGATCCCTACGGTAATCTGAATTCGACTTGTATCGGTGACTACCACCATCCGAAGACCAGGTTTACTGGCAGTGGTGGAGCTAATGGTATCGCGACTTATGTTAACACCGTGATTATGATGCAGCACCAGAAACGCCGTTTCTGTGAGAAAGTTGACTACATAACCAGCCCTGGTTGGATTGACGGGCCAGATGGTCGAAAGAAGATGGGCTTACCGGAAGTGGGCCCGCAGGCGGTGGTTACAGAACTGGGCATTATGCGCTTTGATGAAAAGACTAGGCGAATGTATCTAGCCGAATACTTCCCCGGGATTACCCCGCAACAAATTCAAGAGAACACTGGATTTGAATTAGATCTATCCCGGGCGGTTGAAGCCGAACCGCCAAGCAAAGAAATTCTCGAGATCCTTACTAAAAAGGTAGACCCGCAAAGGTTGATGATCTAAGGAAACGCGACTAGGGCAATAACCGGTTTTGCCAGTATTCTTTTCACCTGGCAAAACCGGTGACCTGTCGGTATTTGGAATTAAGTATCTTATAAGCATTTAGTGTATATTGGATTATCGTAATATTGCTGTTTGATTGGGAGATACTAATCGCAAAAATGACCAGTACTCTTCACAAAGAGGAAGGGGCTGGGAAGGAGGATACGGGTCGACATAACCTAAGAGTTTAAAGGTTTGTCCACATATCACACAATCACGGCTGTCAGCCGAAGGTTCGGCAGCCATAGTGAAAAACCGTTCAACTTAAGGCAAGCATAACACATAAAACTTAGTAAGTAAATGAACAAATCAGGAGGGGATTGTAGTGGCAGAAATTACTGCACCAATGGTTGGTAAAATCGTCGACATCATGATCAAGCCTGGCGATGCCGTGAAGGAAGACGATGAAGTAATTATCCTCGAGTCCATGAAAATGGAAAACCCGATCTACGCTCCGGCCAGTGGTACTGTTAAGGACATCAAATGCAAAGTAGGAGACGTTGTTAATCAGGGAGACGTTCTGGCCATAATCGAGTAATTTAACTGCATACTTTATGATAAAAAGGCTTGCCGTAACTTTCATGGAGGGCAGTCGTGTTGATTGTGCGATATGTGGAGAGGTCCCATAAACCTGGGTTCCAAAAAAAGAGAAGACCAAGCTTTTCCTGACGCTTTGATTAGTAATATAGAACCATCTTCGGGAAAGGGGGGACTTGCTAGGGGGTTTTGGAACTCGTGAAAGGAGGGAAAGGGATCTCAGCGCAATACTGGATGTAGGGACTGTGTGTTAACCTGGTGCAAAGGACTTAAAGCCGTAGAACGGCAATATTTTAGCAGAACAGTAATTTAAATTTTGTGGAGGTGTACACTGTGCGATTTGAATTAACCGAAGAGCAAAAAATGGTCGTGGAGATGGCGAGAGATTTTGCGGAAAAGGAAATCGCGCCAACTGTTGAGTACGATGATGAGCATCACCTGTATCGTCCAGAAATAACCAAAAAAATGGCGGAGCTTGGTCTGCTTGGCTTCGCGATTAAGGAAGAGTACGGCGGAAATGGCATGGGCTTTATGGAAGGTGTTTTGGCTTTCGAAGAAATCTCTGCTGTTCACGCTGCCTGGCGGTTACCGTTGAACATGCAAGCCTGGGGCCCAGCTTACACCATTCAAAGATATGGTACTGAAAAGCAAAAGCAGGAATTTATCGAGAAGTTTGTTACCGCTGAATATACCGGTAGCTTCGCCATCACTGAGCCAAACTCCGGTTCTGATGTGGTCAGCATGAATACTACTGCGGTTGATAAGGGTGACTACTTTGAACTGAATGGTCAGAAGATGTGGATCTCTAATGGTCATGTGACTGACTGGGGTCTTGTTTATGCGATGACCGATAAGGCTGCCCGGTATAAAGGGATGACCTGTTTCCTGGTTAACTATAAGTGGGAAGGTGTTACCGCTAACCCGATCCACACCAAGTTTGGCTTGCACGCGGCTCCAACTTCTGAGGTTGTTTTCGAAAACGTGAAGGTGCCAAAAGAATATGTTCTGGGTCAAGTTGGCCAAGGTTTCCCGATCTGCATGTGGCAGTTGAACAACACCCGTTTGGGTTGCGCCCTCGCTGGTGTGGGAATCGCGCTTGCTTCGCTGCGTGCTTCGATCCAGTACGCCAATGAGCGGACCCAGTTTGGTAAGAAGATCGGCGCTTACCAATTGATCCAGGAGCAAATTGTGGAAATTCACCTGCTCCACCACGCGGCCCGGATGGCCTGCCTGGAGGCCGGTTACCTAAAAGACCATAACCTGCCGAACCAGTTGCAGACCTCGACGGCGAAGTTGGCTGCAGCCCATGCGGCAGTTACCGGTGCCAACCTCTGCATGAAGATTCACGGTTCCTACGGTTACTCCACCGAGTATCCGTGCGGCCGACTGCTGCGCGACGCCAAGTCTATGGAAATCCTGGAGGGTACCAGCAACATTCAAACCGGAATCATTGCCGGCATTTTGCTCGGCGATGCGCCGAACCGCTCCACCAACGACGTGTAGTAGTTGTAGCCTGAAGTAATCCTTGCCTGACCGGAGCGGTCAGGCAAGGATTCTTGATACACGAAATTCCGGAACTTGGATTCAAGGAGCAGAAAGGAGAGAGCAAGCTATGGATAGAAAACAAACTCCGTTGAGACCATATTTTGAAAAAATGCCTGACATCGGTAAGCCGCTGACTGACAGTGAAAAGAGACGGAAAGCGGCCAACGTGGCGGCAGTTATGGAAGAAATGGCCAAGGTTGCCGCAGCAATAGAAAAAGTTAAGAATGCAGGCAGCAGTGTGGACGACATCCACAAGAAGGGAAAAATGACGGTCTTCGAACGGATCGAGTATCTGGTTGATCCGGGGACCTGGTGCCCACTACATACCCTATATGATCCCGCCTTTAATGATGAAGGCACCACTGGTGTGATTGATGGTTTGGCCAAAATCAGTGGCCGCTGGGCCGTGGTAATCGGCTTTGACAATAAGGTTATCGCTGGGGCCTGGATCGCTGGTCAGATCGAGAATATTCTCCGTGTGACCGATATGGCGAAAATCCTCAATGTGCCACTGGTTTGGGTTCTGGAGTGTAGCGGTGTGAAGCTAATGGAACAGGAGAAGGTTTACCCGAACCGCCGTGGTGGTGGGACCACCTTCTTCCGTCATTCTGAACTGAATATTAAAGGGACACCCATCCTAAACGCGATCTTTGGCACTAACCCAGCGGGCGGTGGCTACCACGGAATCAGTCCGACCATCCTCATCGCCCATAAGGACGCTAACATCGCTGTTGGTGGTGCTGGGATCGTAGGCGGTATGAACCCAAAGGGCTACTTTGACCTGGAGGCGGCCGAAGCGTTGATTAACGCGACCCGGAACCTACGGGCGAAACCGCCAGGACGGGTGGAGATTCATTTTGATGAAACAGCCTTCTTCCGTGAAGTTTATGATGAAGAGACTGGCGTGCTGGATGCGATTAAAGACTGGATGAAAGCCATTCCAGCTTACGAACCGCGCTTTTTCCGCGTAGCGGCCCCGGCCGAGCCGAAGTTCCCCGCGGAAGACCTCAACTATATCGTGGAAATGAACCAGAAGCGGCCGTATGATTCGATCGAAGTCCTGGCCCGCCTGGTGGATAACAGTGAGTTCCTGGAGTACCGTCCTGATTATGGTCCAGAAGTTTATACTGGACTGGCCAAGATCGATGGTTTCCTGGTAGGGGTGATCGGGAACCGGAACGGAGTTTTTCCAGGTTATCCTTCATACTTACCTGAAGGCACCGCCGGTGTCGGTGGCAAACACTACCGCCAGGGCTTGATTAAACAAAATGAATTCGTGACCCTGTGCGGCCGTGACAACATCCCGATTATCTGGATTCAGGACACCACTGGTATCGATGTTGGTGACAACGCGGAAAAAGCTGAATTGCTTGGTTTAGGTCAGGCTTTGATCTTTTCTATTGAAAAGACTACGATCCCGCATATGTGTATCGTTCTACGTAAAGGGACTGCGGCTGCTCACTACATCATGGGTGGACCACCGGCCAACGAGAACAACGTCTTTACCCTGGGAACGCCGGCGACTGAAATTTACGTCATGCACGGGGAAACTGCGGCTGCCGCAACGTATTCCCGCCGTTTGGTGAAGGATAAGGATGCGGGTAAGGATCTTGATCCGACGATTCAGAAAATGAATGAAATGGTTCAGATGTACTATGATAAATCAAGACCTGTCTTCTGTGCCCAAATGGGTCTGGTGGACGAAGTTGTAGCCTTTACCGACTTAAGAAAATACTGTGTGGCCTTCGTGGGGGCAGCTTACCAGAATCCGAAATCCATAACGCCGGTTCACCAAATGATTCTGCCCAGAAGCATCTATGGGCACATTGAACATGTAAATGAATATCTAAAAAATCAAAAAGGCTAATACTGATGGAATAGGGCCAGTCTCCTGGCCCCTTTTACTTTTTTTCTTGACAAACTAAGATGGTTATCATATATAAGTAATGGAGAAAAAATCGTCATACCAGGAGGTGAAGCGAATGCCAACCTACAGCTATGAATGCGAAAACTGCGGCCACTTTGAGGCCTGGCAGAAAATAACAGAAAAAGCCTATGAGAAGTGCCCTCAGTGTGGTGGTGTAGTTCGCCGAATGATTGGACGCAATATAGGTGTGATTTTCAAAGGGACAGGCTTTTATACGACTGATTATGGTCCGTCATCCAGGTCGGTGGGTGCTTCTGCTAACAGTTCCAATAATGGTGTTTCTACGCCTACTCCCCCAGCGGATGAGAGTCTGTACAGCTAACTTGTCGACTAGTTAATGTGGAGTGTGCAAGGAGCCTCTGGATCGTTTGCTTACAATCTATCCAGGGGTTTCTTTAATAATATAGCATAGCGTGAACGGAGGAGTTTTTTAGAATGGAATATCGGAATCTAGGTAAAACCGGAGTCAAGGTCTCGGTGATCGGTTTCGGGGGGATTCCCATTCAGCGGGTTGATTCGTCTACCGCCAGGCAAATCCTCAACCGGGCGCTTGATCAGGGGATCAATTTTATCGACACTGCCCGGGGATATACTGACAGCGAAGACAAGATCGGCCTGGTACTGAGGGAACGACGGGATGAATGTGTAATTGCTACCAAGTCCATGGCGAGAACTGCCGAAGCCATGGAACGGGATATCGAGCTCAGCTGTCGGAATCTCCAGACTGATTACATTGACCTGTATCAGCTACATAACATCAAGGATGAGGCGACAATAAAGAAGGTGATGGCACCTGATGGGGCACTGGCGGCATTAAAAAAAGCCCGTCAGGCTGGGAAAATACGTTATATTGGCATCACCAGTCACCGGCCAGGTGCCCTGATCCAAGCGATTAAGACCGGAGAGTTTGATACTGTTCAGTTCCCGTTTAATCCCGTGGAGCGGGAAGCCGAGCAGACACTCCTGGCGGTAGCCAGGGAGTGGCGGGTAGGGACGATCGTCATGAAACCCCTGGCCGGTGGTGCGTTCAGGAACAGCCAGTTGGCGTTACGGTGGGTGCTGAATCAACCGATAACCACGGCTATTCCCGGCATGGATTCGACTGAACAGGTCGAGATGAATGCTGGGGTGGGTGACAAGCCGGAACCATTGACCGAAGAAGAAACCCAGCGGCTAGCAAATGAAACAAAGGAGATGGGAGAACGCTTCTGCCGGCGCTGCGAATACTGCTTGCCTTGCCCGGCGTCGATTGACATTCCAACCATGTTCCTGCTCGATGGGTACTACACCCGCTACGGTCTGCAAACCTGGGCCCGCACACGTTACCGCGGACTACCGGCCGGCATCGGTGACTGCCTGGATTGCGGGGAGTGTGAAGAAAAGTGCCCTTACCAACTGCCGATTCGGGAGATGCTCCAGCGCGCGCGAGCTAACCTGGAGTAGGATACAGGGCGGACAGGAGTTTCTCCGTCAGGTCCGGGTAACGTGCTTTCAAGAGATACACGGCCCGGGTGATATTGTCAACGGGAGCATTAAACTGCCATTTTTCTGTAGCGGGTAGGCTCTCACGCTTGGCCAGACTGCTCAGTGTCTGTGCGGGAACAAGAAGCAGTGGTCGGATCAGCGTCAGACCAGTATCGGGAACCACTTCGACCGGCGGGAGGACAGATAAACATCCACCGCCGAATAAACTGCGGAAGAAGTACCTTTCTACGTCATCAGCGTGATGAGCGAGGGCCAATTTGTTACACCCCAGCTGCCGGCTTGTCTGCACAAGTTGTTTTAGCAAATGCTCGTCATTCGGTGTGGTCTTGCCTGGTGGTGAGTCGACCACCAGCAGGTTCAGGCCAAAATGAGTATTAATAAGCTCCATTAGGCGTAGATCAGAACCAGTGTGAGCAACGTGGACCGGGTGAAGGGAAAAACGGAAACCCTGAAAGGTCTGCAAAGAGGCCAGAATGTACAGCATGGCACAGCTGGCCACCCGGCCGGACAAAGCAATGGCCAGACGATCGCCCGGCTCAAGCATGCCATGTGTTTTGATCATTGAACGAACCTTGCTGAGAAACCATTTGCCATCGGATTTCTTCACGACTACGCCCACCTTTTTGACTGTACTATGGTGATTATATCACTTTACCCCCGGTATGCAAAGGAGGCGAACCCACTTGCTTGAGGCAGTGACATTTGATTTCTGGAACACTCTTTTTCGTGAACCCCCGGGGGCACCAGCCAGCCGACTACGGGTGGAAAGGATGGCCGTGGTGATGCGCGAATTCGGTTGCGAGATTGAATCTTCTACCCTGCTGGCCGAATTGCGTCGGTGTTGGGAGTATGCCACGAATTTGCAGTATTATCAAGGACTTGATTTCCGACCCGAAGAACATGTCCGGAAATTCATGGCAGATTTAGGTTTACCTGACTCGCCAGAGCTGGAGGCCAAGCTTTACCGCGCTTACACGGAGGTACTCTTAGACGCGCCTCCATTGATGGTTGAAGGGGCTTTGGAGGTCATTGTTCGCCTGGCAGAGAAGTACCTAGTGGGCTTGATCTGCAACACGGGAGCGACTCCTGGTAGTGTCCTTAGGCAAATCATGGCGCGAGCCGGACTGCTGCCTTACTTTTCCACCCTGACTTTCTCGAATGAAGTTTACATCGCTAAACCAAATCCGGCGATCTTCCAGCTTACGTTAGACAAACTGGGAGTGGTAGCAGCACGGAGTATTCACATTGGTGACGACCCGATTAGCGACATCGCGGGTGCGCTTAGTGCGGGAATGCGCGCGATCTGGGTGAAACGGCCTGGGGCGGTGGAAGAGGAAGGGAAGATCAGCCAGCAGGTCGAACGGGTGCAAAGCCTGACGGAAATACTAAATTTAATTGGGTAGTGACAGACAAATACGGAGGGTCGAATAATGATAAGATTTGTGACCCGTGAATTCAATGGAAAAACGGGGCTGGCTTTAGTTATCTCAGATGCGACGGCTTCGCTCCAGGACCTGCTTGACGCAATACAGCCTTTTAGTGATGATAGCACGATCTACAAGGAGTACCTGATTGACCAGCATGGAACGTGCCGGGGCTGCCGAATAAACTGTTGCCGGCAGTCATTTGTTATTCCTGACAGGGTTTCTTTTAACAATTTAATTAACTATTTCCGGTTATCACCAGTCGAATTTTTGGCCCGCTATGCCGATCCCCACAAGCTTAGCTATGGTCTACCCCGTTTTCGTTCTGGTCCCTGTGTCTTTCTGAAGGACGCTATGTGTACAATCTATCCTTACCGGCCGCTAATCTGTCAACTGTATCTTTGCACTCCCATGGACGGTGACACCGGGGAGCTTATTTATTCCGTGGTAAGTGCCGGTATCGCTGAACTGATCCGGTACGGTCAGGAACAGGGTTTTCTGCCGGCTTGGTCAACCAGTTCAGCCTCCTCCTGTGGTCTGCCGTCCCAGGGCTCACCGACCGGTTATGACCGGATGTTCATCAAGATAATTGAGCGGTGGGCCGATAACTCAAGCAATCCTTTTTGCCAGGTGAATTCCTACACCGAGATCAGACTGCGCGACGTTTGCCCACCCGAAACGTGGCTGCGTCTTGTACAGACATGAAGAAAAATCCATGGTAAATTATTGGACGGCGGCAGGATTTTTCAGAAACCTGACGAAGACTAGGGCTTTAAGGGGGGTGAACAATTGACCGGACGCCGGGTTAATCCTTACCTGGCTCTTGGGCTAGGAGTGCTTGGACTTTCTTCAGCGGCGATTTTCACTAGACTAGCGGCTGCTCCTGCGTTGGTGATCGCATTTTACCGGCTGGGATTTACTGCCGTGATGCTAGCTCCGTTTACCATGTATTGTGATTGGCAGGAGTTAATGTCGCTCGGGCGACGTGATCTGCTGGCTTGCATGGTGGCCGGAACCTTTCTCGCCGGTCATTTTGCCTTGTGGATCCTGTCGCTGGAGTTTACCACAGTGGCCAGCTCAGTCATCTTTTCGAATCTGCAGGTTATATTCGTCCTGTTTCTGTCGACCTTCTGGTTGAAGGAAAGGGTTACGTTCCAGGTGTTGCTTGGCGTAGTCATCGCTGTGACCGGTGGAATTATCATTGGCGCTGGAGACTTTCATCTGGGTGGTAGCTATTTGAAAGGGGACCTTCTATCTCTGGCCGGCGCCTTGCTCTTTGCCCTCTATATTCTGACCGGGCGGCAGTTGCGTCAGCGTCTAAACCTTTTGCCGTACGTCCTCGTCCTTTACACCACGACGACAGCGGTCCTCTGGTTGTTTGGTCAAATCTACGGTGTATCCTGGTATCCCCAGCCGGTGTCGACCGTCGCCTACTGTCTGTTGCTTGCCATGATTCCCACCATCGGTGGGCATACCGTTTTGAACTGGGTTTTGCGGTTTATTCCGGCTCCAGTGGTGGCTTTGAGTGTACTGGGGGAAGCGGTAGGAGCCAGCATTTTTGCCTTTTTATTATTTGCTGAGGTTCCGACGGCCTAGCAGATCATTGGTGGGGTGGGGATTTTGGTTGGCATTGGGTTAACCGTGTGGAATAATAATTAATAATAATATATGATGAGATTTGACTGGATTAATGCTTGAGTTAGAAAGAGGATTTACCGATGCATGTCGTTTTAGTTGAGCCGGAAATTCCGTACAACACTGGAAACATTGCTCGAACCTGTGCCGCCACCGGTACGTCTTTGCACCTGGTCAGGCCACTAGGTTTTTCCGTTGAGGATCGTTACCTAAAAAGGGCGGGCCTGGACTATTGGCACCTGGTGGATATTCATTACCATGACAGTTTTGAAGAGGTCAGACAAAAATATGGGGGCCACAGTTTTTTTTTTCGCGACGACCAAGGCGCAGCGCCACTACACCGAATTCAAATATCCCCCCGACAGCTTTTTGGTTTTTGGCAAGGAGACCAAAGGGTTGCCCGAGGCGCTGCTGAAAGCCAATGCCGAGTATTGCCTGCGCATCCCTATGCGGTCGGCTGCCCGCTCCTTGAATTTAGCCAACTCGGTGGCGGTGATTCTTTATGAGGCCTTGCGCCAGCAGGGATTTCCCGGACTGGTCTAAAAGATTGTTGTTAAAGAGGGGATGTTTGATGAAACTCAGCGAAGGATTACGGGAGATCGATTTTCTTGAGGGTACGGTTGGGCGGATCAGTGTTAGTTTTAACGGTGAAGCGATGGTTTTGCGGTTTGTTACCATCAACGAAGATGATTCCTGTGAAGTGGTGCTGGATTGGGAAGAAGAGCACAAGTCGTTGGGCCGCTTGCTCGACCAAGCGATTACCATGCCAGGGACTGCTTACCGCGAGTATCCCGGAGAAAACCGGAGTGAATTGATCAGGTTATTCCCCAGTGCTAACGGGAGTCTGGAACTGAATTTTATGAATGGTTACCAGTTTGTACGGATTGTCTTGAGTGCGGTCCAAGCCAGACAATTCCTCAGAAAAGCGCGTCAACTGCTTGATGAACCCGGCGAATTTGTCGTTAAGGTATAGTGCCTGCTTCCAGAAATTGGTGACTAACGGGGTTGGCTGTAAAAAAGGTTGGTGCTGTTAATCACCTGCTAAATTGGTTATTTTATGAATATAGATTATAATAGTGGGAACGGGAAGCAGGGGTGATGGTAATGGACGAAGCCAGAAAAAAACTACCGATCGGCGTCTTTGATTCGGGGGTGGGAGGGATCAGTGTTCTGGCCGAAATGGTCAAACATCTTCCCCGTGAAGAATACATCTATTTCGCTGATTCTCTAAATAACCCATACGGGACAAAAGAGGTTGAAGAAGCTAGAAGGCTTTCTTTACAAGCGGCTGATTTTCTGGTCAGTCTGGGCATCAAGGCTCTGGTTGTCGCTTGCAACACCGCGACCAGTGTCGCTATTAATCAAATCCGCGAACGACTGGCTATACCGGTCATCGGGATGGAGCCGGCGGTAAAACCGGCTGTGGAACAGGGACGCCAGGGCACAATCCTGGTGATGGCCACACCCAATACGCTTAAGCTGGATAAGTTCAACAATTTGCTCCACCGGTTTGATGAGGGGCAAAACATTATTCCCCTGCCCTGCCCGGGACTGGCCGATCTAATTGAAAAGGGAAACCTTCAGGGAAAAATAATTGAAAATTATTTGTCTCAATTGTTTTCCACCATTGATCGTCGGCAGGTGTGCAGTATTGTTTTGGGATGTACCCATTATCTTTTTATCAAGCCGGAGATTGCCCGGCTGTTTGGCAAGCAGGTTTCCATAATTGATGGTAATCTAGGTACGGTTAAACAGTTAAGAAGGGTTCTCCAGCAAGAAAATATCTTGGTTGATTCTTCCGAGGAGAAGGCAACCGATTATCGGCAGACGAAGATCCGTTTCTATGCTTCTGGTAACGAATCCGAAGTGATTGCTCTGTGCCAGCAGCTATTGGATTTTGCCTGGACAAATTATACTAATTATACTAAGCCTGTTGGAAAAGATTAGCCACCGACTCCTGATTGTGGCCAGAAATTCAAATACAAAGAAGAGAGGTGTCCCAATATTAGACACCTTCTCTTTATTGTGTCTTATTATTGGATAGCTGTTCAGACTACATGTTCAGACTACAGAGAGCTTGTGATTTTGGTACAATTTTTGCATTAATTTTTTTATATAAACAATCAATTTTAAAAGCTAGAGGCGATTGACAAGAAAGATTAATATTTATTTTTTTATTTAGAACCATTTTTAAAAGAGGTGAGCGAAGATGTATAAAATCACAAAAAAGGAAGTATTGGCCCCCACAATAAAACTTTTTGAAGTATTCAGCCCAGAAGTCGCGGCTAAAGCCGAACCCGGCCAGTTTATCATTCTAAGAATTGACGAAAACGGCGAACGGATCCCTTTGACCATCGCCGATTTTGACCGGGTGGAAGGTACAGTCACCATCATCTTTCAGGAGGTTGGCGCGA
>JABLXP010000037.1 GCA_013178045.1 Bacillota bacterium | reverse complement strand
GCCTGGAATAAAATGTTAAATTACATTGTGGTTTGGTTTTTGACCTTAATCTAGCGAAAAAAGAGTACATCTAAACGACTAACAATGTTTTACCTTTAACAAAAAAGCTAATTTTGCAAAAGGCTCATTTAGAAAGTGGGGGAAGGCAGATGGCTGATTTTATTGGTGATAATCGTGACCATAAGTTCATTTGTAAAGAATGGTTAAACCTGGCGCCTATTTTCGCTTCTGAACGGTTTAATGCCTGGTCGGTCGATGACCTGGATATGGTCCTTGATCAAATTCTTAAAATTGCCAAAGAAGTGGTTGGTCCGACCAATAAAGACGGTGACACGATCCAGGCTCAATTTAAAGACGGTAAAGTGACTGTGCCACCATCGTTTCACAAGGCGTACTGGTTTATTCAAGAGAACGGTTGGGGCTCGAGTAACGAATACGAACAAACGGAAGGTGCTTTACCAGTGACGCTGCAGAGCGTCGTCTCTGAATTGTTTTATGCGGCCAACGCCGCGTTAATCCCCTACATTGGCCTGACCACCGGGGCAGCTAACCTGATTCAGGCGTTTGGTACGGCTAAAGACAAGGAAATGTTCTTGGAAAAAATGTATTCCGGCAAATGGTCGGGGACGATGTGTTTGACTGAGCCGGGTGGCGGTTCTGACGTGGGTGACCAGACCACGAAGGCGTTCCCGACTGATAACCCGCGAATCTATAAAATCAAGGGGACCAAGTGTTTCATCACTGCTGGCGATCATGATATTACCGAAAATATTGTTCACATGGTGATTGCCCGCGTCGACGGCGCGGCCGCGGGTACTAAGGGCTTGTCCCTCTTCATCGTGCCCAAGATCTGGGTAAACGAAGATGGTAGCCTGGGTGAATGGAACGATGTTACCACCGTGGGGATCGAGCACAAAATGGGCTTAAAAGGATCGGCCACGGCTGTTTTGAGTTTCGGTGAAAACGACAACTGCCGGGGCATCCTGCTCGGTAACCCGCCTAACGCTGAAGGGGCAGGGGAAGGAATCGCCCAGATGTTCCAGTTGATGAACGCGGCGCGGTTAAGAACTGGCACCCAGGCGATGGCGGTGGCATATGCTGCTTATACTTATGCAGTACAGTATGCTAAAGAACGGATTCAGGGACGGCCGTTTACCAACCCCAAAGCTGGCCGAGTCATGATCATTAAACACGAAGATATCCGTCGCATGTTGCTGAACGCCAAGGCTTTGCTCGAAGGGATGCGGGCGCTGTGTATGAAAACATCTTATTTACTTGATCTGTCCCGGGTAGCGCCAACCAAAGAAGAAAGGGTGGCCGCTTTGCGGCGGGTGGAGGTCAATACCCCGTTAATCAAGGCGTATTGTTCCGATCTGGCCTGGCAAATTGTGGCCGATGCCATTCAGGTGCACGGCGGTTACGGGTATTCAGAGGAATATCCGGTGGCTCAGTGTGCCAGGGATGTGAAGATATTCTCCATTTGGGAAGGGACCAACTTCATCCAGTCACTTGACCTGATTGGCCGGAAATTTAACCTGGATCAAGGACGGATGTTTACGGAGTGGCTGACGGAAATCAAAGAAGGTATTGATAAGGGCGCGGCCGTACCGGAGTTGGCGAAAGAAGTGGCCATTCTCAACGATGCCTGGGATAAAGTGAAGCAAATCCGCAAGTGGTACGCTGCCCAGTGGCAGGGAGGCAACCGGGCCCTGATGCCCTTATATTCAACGCGGGCCCTGCACTGCTGCGCGCAACTGGTTTGTGGTCAGTTGCTCTTGGACCAAGCGTTGCTGGCGGCTAAACGGGCGGCCGAGCTCGGACCGGATCATTTTGATTACGCTTTCTACAAAGGAAAAGTGGAGACGGCCCGCTTCTATATCCGGAACATCGTGCCAAACGTCATGACCACTTATAACATCATGATGGACGGTGATACCTCCGCGATTGATATCCCTGAAGAGGCGTTTTGATTTAAAACATTAACTGAAAGCTTATGAGACCTCGCTTTTGTTAAACAATTATCGCGAGGTCTCTTTTTATTTTGTGTCCCTCCTGTTTCTGCCTTTTTGATTAAGTGCAGATTGAAGTGCTTTTATAGCTTTTTAACGGATATAAATTTTCACCACAGCGTTCATTCCAGGCAGAAGTTGTTGGCCCTGAAAATCGTCAATCGATATTTTGACGGGAATGCGCTGGGTTACCTTGGTAAAATTTCCGGAAGTGTTGCTGGGCAGTAACGAAAAAACGGAATTTGTGGCCTGCCCGATTGACTCGACCCTCCCGAAAAAACGGTGCTTGGGAATGGCGTCAATGGTAAACTCAACTTTCTGCCCCGGTTTTACTTTCGCCAGGTAAGTTTCTTCAATGTTGGCTGTAATGTACACCGAGTTTAAATCTGCCATCAAGGCAAGCGGTTGGCCGGGCGAAGCAACTTCACCGGGATTTTGCAGTTTCTTTAAAACAGTCCCGGTAATCGGGGCCTTGACAGTGGTCAGATTGTAATTACCGCCAGATGGTAAATTTGTATCATCTAGCCGGGCAACATATTGATCCTGGGTGAGCAGAGCACCTTCTTCGATTGGAAAGTCAAGAATTTTTCCGGTTATCTGGGGAATGATTTTAACGATTTTGCCATCTACCTTGGCATCTTCTGTGGTTACGTAGTTTTCTTTTTGGTACCAATAATACATGCTGATTCCGGCCATTGTTACGAGCATTAATACAAAAACCAGGTAGATTATTTTTCTTTTACTCATCTGAGTCCCCCCAATATCCTTTATCTTGTGGTTAATTCTGTGCACTGAAATTATCTACTGCAATTATCTAATGATCCTATAGCCTCATCTATAGACTAAGTGAAAGTCTATATGTACAATTATAACATGGATTTTTTAATGATTATAACTTTTCTATTTCTAATTGTGGAGGCATTTTTCCATGACGGCAAAAGACATTCAGGATGGGAACCGCCCGTCTTTCTGGCTGCCTTTGTTTGTCATTGTCCTGGGGGCGTTTGCGGCGATCCTAAACAACAGTTCAATAAACGTGGCCATTCCCAAGCTGATGGCTATTTTCGGGGTCACCCCTGACGAAATTCAGTGGGTGGTGACGGCCTACATGTTGACCTCCGCAGTGATCATCCCCAGCACAGGCTATCTCGGCGATCGATTTGGTAATAAAAAGATCTACATCATTTCCTTATTAATATTCAGCACGGCTTCGATTCTTTGCTCCCTGGCCTGGAGCAACAGTTCCCTGATCGCTTTTCGGATTCTGCAGGGCATAGGGGGCGGGGCGGTGATGCCGGTGAGTATGGCGATCGTTTACCGGATCGTGCCCAAGGAAAAAATCGGTTTAGCCTTAGGTATATGGGGGATGACGGCAGTAATGGCACCGGCGATTGGGCCAACGGTTGGCGGTTATATCATTGAACACTTCAACTGGCGGTTGTTGTTCCTGATCAATGTCCCCGTTGGCATCATGGGAATAGTCTTATCGGCTCTATTGCTGGAGGAAACGCCGGTAAAAACAAGCATCAAGTTTGATCTTGGCGGTTTTATCACCTCAACGGTTGGCTGCTTTACCCTTCTTTTGGCCTTGAGCGAAGGCCCGAAGGAAGGCTGGACTTCCTACTACATTGTTATGCTGTTTACAGTATCGTTCTTTTCCCTACTGCTTTTTGTTTTGACCGAATTATGGGAAAAAGAACCGATGCTTGATTTGAGATTGCTTACGAACCAGACGTTTCTTCTAAGTGTTCTTATTGGCGGACTCATTAACATCGGGCTGTTTGGTGGGGTATTTTTGATGCCAATTTTTACCCAGAACTTGCTTGGACTGTCAGCTTATGAAACAGGGCTGCTGCTTTTCCCCGCGGCCCTGGTATCAGGGTTAATGATGCCGATCAGCGGAATAATTTTTGACCGGTTTGGGGCCAAAGGGATTGGGATAATCGGGGTAACGATCACGGCAATCTGTACTTTGGAACTGCAAAACCTTAATACAGATATGGCACTTGCCACAATAGTTCTCATTATGGTGCTCCGGTCATTTGGGATGGGGTTAGCGATGATGCCCATTACCACTGCTGGGATGAACGCCATGCCGATAAATCTGGTCGGCCGGGCTTCGGCCCTCAGTAACGTTAGTCGGCAAATATTTGCCTCGTTTGGCATTGCTATACTGACCAGTATCATGCAAAATCGTCAGGTGTTTCATTACATGCGGTTAGCGGAAGGTATTTCTTATGTATCGCCAATTACCATGTTTAATATCCAGCAGCTGCAGGGGGCGTTGGCAATATCCGGATTAACTTCTGATAGTCTCTCCAGCACTGTACTGGCGGCGATTTACAGTTTGGTCCAAAAGCAGGCCCTGGTGTACGCTATTGATAATACCTTTACAGTGGCGGCCCTTTTCATTTTTGCCGCAATTCCGATGATATTTTTGATGGGCAACAAAGAAGCCACAAAACAAAAAACATAATAAACATAATAAAATCTACGGCTTATGTTAAGTGAAAATTTCATAAATTTTTTACATAGATTTGACACACACTATTAAATAAAGGGTGTTAATATATAATTGACTGGTGCACCGGTTAAAAAGATTAATTTAATATCCAAATTGGAGGTGGTGTAATGAACCGTAAACTCTATATCGGTTCAATAATCACAATCGTAGCGCTGTTAGTTGGATTGGTCGGGTATAACGTAGCTTTTGCCCAATCGGGTGAACAGGCGGGTATTGCTAAGTCTAACTTCTACCAAGCTTTTGTGTCCAAACTCGCCGCAAATTTGGGCATGGATCAAGAAAAGGTAGCAGCGGCTTTGGAAACTACTAAGCAGCAATGTCTGGATGAAGCAGTGAAGCAGGGCCTACTTACCCAAGAACAAGCCGACAAGATTGCGGCTAGAAAGGGGATCGGCTTTTACGGCCCAGGCGGGCGCAAAGATTTCCAGAAGCCCGGTTTTCGTGGATTTCCAGGAGAAGAAATTACCAGCGTTCTGGGGGTTACCCCGGAGCAGTTGAAAGCTGACTTCAAAGCTGGAAAAACATTGGCGCAGATTGTTTCTGAACATGGCCTGACCATGGACCAGTTCAAACAGAAGCTGCTTGATTACGAGAAAAACAAAATTGCCCAGAAGGTGGCCGATGGCAAGCTTACCCAGGAGCAGGCAGATAAGATGATGCAGTCTTTGGAAAAGCGCGTAGCTAACCTGGATAAAGTGGGCATTAAAGGCCAAATGGGTACCAGGGGCAAAAAACAAAATAATTAAGCATAACATAATATGGAAAATTTAATCCGCCCGTGCGAGGCGGATTTTTTATGGTTAAAATTCAACTTCATAGAAGAGTTATGTCTCCTTCATGGAAAAGTTACTTCTACCAGGGCCCCACCATCGGGTGCGTTTTTGATCTCAATTGTCCCACCATGCTCCTCGACAATAATCCGGGCGATAGAAAGACCAAGACCGGTACTCCCGTTAGACCCTTTGTAGAAGTAATCAAAAGCATGTTCTAAATCCTGGGGACTGAAGCCGTTTCCATCATCCTGGACGATGATTTTTCGGAACGTATCGAGATCTTCTGAGGTAGTGTGAACCCTCACCTGACTTTTGGCGTGCCGGATAGCGTTGGTCAGGAGGTTGCCAAACAAGCGGCGCAGCTTCTCGCGGTCGCCAATCACCTTCACTCCAGTTGGTATTTCGATCGTGAGCCGAACCTTTCTCTCAACAGCGTAACCGCCCAGAGAATCGGCCACTTCCTCCAGAATCTGTCTCAAGTCTTGAGGCAAAAGGTTATAAGACTCACCTTGGTTTTGGAGCCGGGTAATGTTGATCATTTCGTCTACGATGGTTTTAAGGCGCTGGCATTCTTTAGAAATAACCGTTAAGGCCTGATCTAACTGCGCGCCAGTAAATACCCGGTCTCTAATGCCCTCGGCGTAGCCCTGGATACTCATCAGAGGGGTTTTCAGTTCGTGGGAGGTGCTTTGCAGAAAGCGTCGCATGCTGATGTCATATCGTTCTAACTGAGCGGCCATGTCATTAAAGGTATTGGCCAGTTCCGCCAGCTCATCATCAGATTTGATTTCCAGCCGCACATCGAACCGACGCTTGGCCAGGGCTTTTGCGTATTCACGCAAAGCATTGATGGGTTTAATTAGGTATCGAGCCATGATCAATGCAACTGGAATAGCCATGATAGTGGCCAACAAAAGACTTTTGAGCAGGATGTATAAAAGATCTTTGCTGAACGCTTCCAGTACACTTACCTGCGCGAAGGTATAGACAGTCCCTTTCCTTTCTCCTTGTTTTCCGATGGGTGCTTGAGCTACCAGAAAGGTGTTGTTTTGAAAAGTGCTGATTTCATCATTTTTTAATGTGAAATCAGCGTGGGTTCTGACAGGCAGTTCTTCCAGCTGTTGTCCGACTGGAAATTGCTCGGGAAGGCTGCTGTATATTATGGTTCTGTTAAGATCGACCACCACGTACTCACTTTCTACAAAGCGACCGGTAAAAAAGACAGAAAGAGATCTGCGATGTGGGCTTTCCAGCGGGGGTTTAAAATACAGATTATCACGTTCCAAGATGAAAGCAATATCCCTGGCTTGCCTGGTTAACCCGAGGAAAGCCCGTCTTTCGAGATCCCTGTACATGATGGAGTGAAAAGAAAGTGTGGTAACGACGATGCTGCAGATAACGACAATCAGATAACTTAATAAAATTTTACTGGTTATACTTTTTAATCTAAACATGCTTTTTAATCTAACCATCGAATCTGTACCCATACCCCCAAACAGTTTTCACGTTGTTGGTGGATCCACTTTCCCGCAATTTTTTGCGTAAACGCTTTACCAAATCATCTACAGCACGGATCCCTCCGAAATAGTCGTATCCCCATACCCGGTCGAGCAGTTCCTGACGGTTAAAAGTCCGCTGAGGTTGTTTGATCAGCAATAAGAGGAGTTCATACTCTTTTGGTGTGAGTATTACTTCCTTATCTCCAACGGTAACGCGTCGTTCTGTGGGATATACTCGCAGGTTACCGGATTCAACCACTTCTTCGGTGTGCGGTGGGTTTAAGGTGCGGCGAAAAACGGAACGTACCCGGGCCACCAGTTCACGGGGACTGAATGGTTTGGTCAAGTAGTCATCACCACCCAATTCCAAGCCCAGCACCCGGTCCATTTCTTCGCCACGGGCGGAGATAAAAATCACCGGAACACCACTCTTCTTTCTGATCTCGCGGCAGAACTCCAGACCGTCTTTACCAGGCAACATAATATCGAGGATAAACATGTCTGGATAATCCGCCTGTAAACGGGAGAGCACCTCTTCCACCGAACCAAATGTTTCCACCTGAAATCCATCCCGGATCAGGTATTGAGCAATGATATGCCGAATATTTTCTTCATCGTCGACTACAAAGATAGTGCGCACAAGCGACCACCACCTTGTAATTTACTCATAACGCAATGCTTCGATCGGATTTAGCCGGGAAGCCTTACCGGCCGGATATATACCAAAGAAAATTCCTACTAAAACAGCAAAACCAAAGGCCATAATCGTTGTCCCGAAAGATGGCCAGGCCGGAATATTCAAAATTTTACCCAGAAGGCTTGAAGCACCTATGCCCAGGATGATGCCAGCTAGACCGCCGATACCGCTAAGGACAACTGATTCTACTAGAAACTGGGCCATAATGTCTCGCCTTCTCGCCCCAATTGCTTTCCGAATCCCGATTTCTTTTGTCCGTTCTGTTACCGAGACCAGCATGATGTTCATGATGCCTATTCCACCTACCAGCAGGGAAATGCCGGCGATACCACCCAGCATCAGGGTGAGAGTACCAGTGACCTGGTTGACAGTTGACAGCATTTCCGTTTGGTTCATCACGCGGTAGGTATTAGTAGTATCTTTAGACTTATCAGTATACTTAAACTTCTTTAAAAGGCTAGCTTCCAACAAAGTTATTGCTTGATTGACCGACTCTGGGGATTCCGCCTGGAAATAGATTGTTCTGACGCCTCTATTCTTAAGCAATGATTCAGCTGTGGTGATCGGGATAATCACTTTATTATCACTTGATCCGCCCATAGACGTGCCTTTGCTCTCCAAAAGACCAACCACTAAAAAATTTGCCCCGTTAATTTTGACCGTTTCACCGACCGGGTTACTATTGCCAAACAGTTCTTGCGCTACCTCTGTCCCCAGCAGACAAACTTTCTGGCGGTACTCAACATCAATCGGGAGAATGAAGCGACCGCTTTGCACATGGGTGTTTCTTACCTGTTCGTATTCGGCATTGGTTCCTTCTACAGTGGTAGTTTTTGTTTTGTTGCCATATTTTACAGTGACACTCCCGCTTGATACTGGTGCCGTGGCTACAATACCCGGCTTTTTCCCCAATTCAAGCGCTTCTTCGTAAGTAAAGGTAGTCTGGCTGCCCCGGCCGGTAATCATGACGGTGATCAAGTTTGTGCCCATGCTCTGAATCTGGTTAGTGACCTGTTGGGTAGAACCTTTGGCCAGGGCGACAAGAGCGATTACCGAACCGACCCCGATGATTACTCCCAGCATAGTGAGGAATGCCCGAAGCTTGTTGCTTTTGATGGCGTTGATGGCTAGATTTACTGCCTGCCAAAAACTCACGCTCGATTCACCTCGTTTCCAACGATTTCCCCGTCTTTGATGGTCAAGATGCGCTGCGCTTTTCTGGCTATCTCAGGGTCATGGGTAATCATAACAATGGTGTTCCCCAATTGATGCAATTGCTGCAAAAATGCCAGAATTTCTGCGCCTGATTTGGTGTCCAGGTTACCCGTTGGTTCATCAGCCAGGATCAAGGAGGGATTTCCCACCAGCGCGCGGGCGATGGCCACCCGTTGCTGCTGGCCGCCGGAAAGCTCTGTCGGACGGTGTTCAAGCCGATTGGCTAGCCCCACCCTGGCCAGGGCAGCGATCGCTTGTTCTCGCCTTTCTTTGGCGCTTACTCCCCGGTAAATCAGGGGCAGTTCAACGTTTTCCAGGGCGGTCAATTTGGGCAGCAGATTGAATCCCTGAAAAATAAAGCCAAGCTTAGCATTGCGGATTTCTGCCAGCTCGTCGTCGTTGAGCTCATGAACAGGTTTGCCATCCAGTTCGTATGTCCCGGTGGTGGGCACATCCAAACACCCTAATATGTTCATCAGCGTTGATTTTCCCGAGCCGGAAGGTCCGACGATCGCGATAAACTCCCCGCGCTCAACTGACAAATTGACATTGTTGAGCGCACGAACCTCAATCATTCCCATTTTGTAGATCTTGGTAACGTTACAGAGTTTGATCATATTACCCTCCACTAGCGTCCTTGTTGTCTGGTCGTACCTCCTGATGGTCGTATTCCGCCCGTGCCAGGGATTGGTGTTCGAAGTTGGTTTGTATTAGTGTTAGATTTTTGTACGGAAGGCACTATGACCTGATCGCCTTCTTTCAAACCGCTGATGATTTCTACATAGGTTTCATTGTTCAAGCCTACTTGAACTTCTCTCCGTGAGTTTCCAGGAGACGAGGTTGTCTTTTTATCATTACTGTCAACTAGCATCACAAACTTTTTGCCCGCTCTATCCTGCAGTGCCTCAATGGGGATCAACAGGACATTAGATTTTTCCGCCACCAGAATATCGGCGTTGACGGTCATGCCGGCCTTGAGTCCATCCGGATGATCAATGCGAATGGTCACATCAAAGGTGGCTACCCCATTTTGAGTTTTTCCCTCGGCGCCGATTACCACCACTTCTCCCTTGTACAGCTTGTTGGGTAAAGCGTCGGCGGTAATGGTCGCTTTCTGTCCCAAGTTCACTTTGGGGATATCTGTTTCATCAACCTGAATGGTTACCAGCATTTGATCGTAGTTAGCCACTTTTGCTACGACATCGCCAGCTTTTACTTCGTCACCAACAATAAGTTCTTGTTTGGTTGTGGAAGCACTGCTGCTGGAACTGCTTGCTACTTCTCTCCCCGTGCTGACCAGAACTCCGTCGAAAGGAGCGACGATGGTTAGGCTTTCATAATCTTCTTTAGCAATTTCGGCATCTATTCTAGCCTGCTGTATTTTGAGCTGCTTCGCGGTAACATCCATGATCGCCTGGTCGCTTTTAACCTCAAGTATTTTTTGCCCTTGTTCAACGGCGTCATTTTGTTGGACGAATACTTTAGTTACCGTACCGGCTGCTGTGGCGGTAATACTCGAGATGTTTCGGTACTGGAGAACACCTTGGGTTAAACTGCGGACATCTCCGCTGGCTGTATGTACTGTTGCACTGGATTTAATTCCCGCATATAAGCCACCTGGATTATCGATGACGATTTTTACGTTTGAAACGACTGCACCACTTTGATCGGGCTGTGCTGCGCTAGATACATAAGTTACCCGTCCCGGCACAGTATAAAGAAATTCTTGTAGAAAAACGTCTGCCGTTTGACCGGGAACGATCTTTGTGGCATCTACCTCATTAAAGGAAACTGTCAACTCCATTTCCCGATTACTGACCAGGGTTACCAGGGGAGCTCCTTTGGCTACTTCATCCCCTTCTTTTACGTTCAGCATGGTAATCAGACCAGTGAATGGTGCAGTGACATTAAGCTTGTTGAAATCCGTGGCACTTTGTGAGTAGTCGAATTGAGATTGTTTGAGGTTAAGTTCCGAAGTTGCCAGTTTTTGGCGTACTGAGGGGCTATCCAATGTTAATAATATATCCCCTTTTTTTACTCTGCTTCCTTTAGTAAAACCAATTGATGTGATAACCCCACCTACTTTGGCCACCAGATTCTGTTCTAATACACCGGATACAGTGCCAGTACCTGATACCACTACCCGAATGTCTCCCCGTTGGACAACTGCCGTAGTTGCCTGAACCTGGGGTGTACTTGAACTGAACACACCGGTAAACCATAGCAGACTGGTAATCAACGCCAACATAACTACGCTGATTATTACAGTTTTCTTTAGACCCCAAAGAGAAACTAATTTTTTAAACCACAGTAGTTTACCCTTAGT
This sequence comes from Bacillota bacterium, assembly GCA_013178045.1. Taxonomy (NCBI): domain Bacteria; kingdom Bacillati; phylum Bacillota; species Bacillota bacterium. The sequence goes on along the minus strand of JABLXP010000037.1, from coordinate 2,316 downwards.
TAAATTAACAATATTTTTTATGCGCTCATGTATGCTTTTCATTTTTTCCTCCCAATTAAAAAGTAAAATTCCAATATTATTAATGATACCAAAAAAGTGTGAAATTACTATGGCGAAATTATATGAAAAATAAGTAAATCTATGGGCAAGAGGTATTATGCCTCTTAAGTTAACATAATATAGAGTATAAGAGTCTGTCATTTTTCTACCGGGAGTTTTACAATCATCGTAGTTCCTTCATTGAGAGAACTTGAAGCACTAATGGTACCATGGTGGTTTTCTACAATCCATTTAGCTATCGCGAGTCCTAAACCGGCGCCACCTTTAGAGCGAGATTGATCGACTTGATAAAACCGTTCAAAAATTTTGTTCAGATGCTCAGAGCCGATCCCTTCGCCAGTATCTGATACACTTAATATAGCCATTTTATTAGCTTGATGTAAATGAACAGCTACTTTTCCTCCTGATGGTGTATGTCTGATCGCGTTATCTAGTAAAATGCCTATTAATTGTTTTATCCGGTTTTCATCTCCAGAATAAGAGATAGCAGATTCAGTTTTTACTTCAACACATATTCCTTTTGACTCAGCAACTGGTTTGAAAGGTTCTACAGCGGTCATAACAGCTTGATTTAAAGAAAAACAATCTCTAACTAAAAGCTGTTCGTGGGAGTCTGCTCTCGCCAGAAAGAGCAGAGAATCCACTAATTTCGTCATGTTGGTGGTCGCCTCTTGGATGTTGTTAAGCCATTTTTCCTGATTGGCAACTTTTTCTTCTTGATTTGCCCGGACAATATCCAGATTAGTCTGAATTATGGCCAGTGGTGTTCGTAGCTCGTGGGAAGCATCAGCCAAGAAGTTTTTTTGTTGCTGCCATGCCTTTTGAATGGGGATCATGACGCGGCTGGCCATGAAAACACTTCCGATGAATGATAAAATTAAACAGGCCAGACCTGTTATCCCCAGGGCGGTAATCAGAAAACGGAGAGCTGCCCGTTCTTTATTGAAGTCTTGAAACACGATCAATGTTTCTTGCTTTTCGTCAACTGGTGTTTTTAGATAGGCATATTCGCCTTGCTCTATGACGATGTTTCCCTTGGGGGAAGATGTTTTTAAAGTCTCTTGCACAAGAGGGGACAAATGATCGTATTCCATGGTTGCGGATGAGGATAACCTGGCGATATTCCCTTGTTTATCAGCGATGACAAAAAAGACGGATGGTACATGATCATTTTTTATTGGAATATCGTTAATTTTATTGGTGATCAGGTCTGCGGTTATTTTTTGGAGGATAAATTCAGAACGTCTTGTTATTTGAGTATGCATCAAGTAAAATGTACCTAATATCAACACCAAAAAAGTCAGGAAGATTATACCCAGATTACTCAAAGTGAGCTGCCATTTCAATTTGCGGAACATCTTAATCTCCTTTCAAATAGTAGCCTACACCCCGAACAGTCACTATCTGGGATGTGTTTAGTTTTTTGCGCAAGTAATGGATGTAGAGGTCAACGTTGGCCGTTTCAATATCCGCATTATACCCCCAGACTTTTTCCAGGATACGTTCCTTAGTGATAACCTGGTCGCAGTTGCTCATTAAAAGTTCAAGCAGTCTGGATTCCTTTACGGTCAATTTGACAACTTTATTATCCTTTGTTACTTCACATCTCAGCGGGTCTAAAACCAATCCAGCAGCCCTTATTCTGTTATCCGTTAATTGTTTGTACTTTCTCCTGGTTAAGGCCCGCAGTCTGGCCAGCAATTCTTCTGTTGAGAAGGGCTTGACGAGATAATCGTCGGCACCTGAATCCAGCCCTTCAACCCGGTCGTTGGGAGCGTCTTTAGCTGTTAGAAAAATGATCGGGGTATCAATACCCTGGCGGCGAATTTCCTTTAAAATCGATATACCATCACGACGAGGGAGCATACGGTCGAGGATGATCAGGTCATAGACCATGGTTTCAGCGAGGGCCAGTCCATTTTCACCGTCGGCGGCAATATCGACGGCGTAGCCATTTTTCTTCAGTATATAAGACAAAGCATCGGCTAAACGTTGCTCATCTTCGATCAAAAGGAGTTTCATTATTGCGCCCTTCCTTTTTTGTTCTCCGTTGTTACCAGGTTATTTTAAATCTATATTTTTGAAATTTTATTCAATTTCAAAAGAAATTCCAAGGGACAGTTTTTATATTGAGCCTTTTGCAATTTTCCAACACTTGATTTACTAAGGATTTTAGGGCCATAAAAAAGGACTTCACCCCAATTTGGAGAAGTTTTCAAGTAACCAAACCGAAAACCCCATAAAGGAGTGAAGTCA
>JABLXP010000036.1 GCA_013178045.1 Bacillota bacterium | reverse complement strand
TGAAAGAATTCAACATGAAGTTCTCAAAAGAGCAGATGGACGCCATTGGCGGATTCGCCGGGTTCCTGACTGAGGCCGAGAGCAAATTTGCTGGCGGGGCTGACAAACTCAGCCAAACCGCAATAGGTCGCCTTTCTACCATCACCGACACTGTAAAATCCCTATTCCGCAAAGCCGGAATGGGCATGCTGGAAGCCATGAAGCCAAGGCTTGACAAAATAGTCGCTTGGTTTGATGGCAACAAGGATACGGTTGAACGATGGAAAGACTTACTTATGCGCTTTGGACAAGAGGGCGCCGAGCGTTTCCTGAGCTTTTTTGAGAGAGCATTCACCCGTCTGGGCCGCATCCTGGATGACCCGAAGTTTCAAAAGCTAGACTTCTGGGGTAAGGTGAAATTTATCATCGACGACATCTCCGCCGGTATCAAGGATTGGCTGGATTCTGGCGGACGGGATAAGATTGTTGCCGTCGGTCGGGAGATCGGCGGGTTCCTTTTCACGGGTATTAAGATGGGTGTCACCGAAGCCCTGAAAGGCCTGGGCAAGTTAAACCTCGAGGCACTTAAGAAGCCGACCGCCGAGAACATTGGTAGCGCAGTCCTAGCAGACGTGCTTGCGATTGGTGCAGGTAGTGCATTGCTCGGACCGGTTTTCCGGCTAGGCAAATGGGCCATCGGCCTTGGCGGGCGCATCCTGGGGCGTGGAGCGGCGGCTGGCGCAGGCGTTGCGGCGGAAGCCGCGGCGGAAACAGCAGCCACCACGACAGCGGCATCCAGGGGGTTCAATCTCGGGCAATTACTACGGGAGTGGTTCGTCAACCCGGCCAGTAAGCGAGCACTGGAGCCAATCAAGCGAACGGTAATCCCTGGTACTCCCGAACAAATATATCGCTATCGCGGCTTCCTGCCTGGGTCGCAGGAAGTTGAGGCATTCAGGGAAGCGGGAACGGCCGCCAGGACCGTGGGCGGCGGCTGGGCACCCATGCGCTACATCGGCAAGTTTGGCAAGGTCGGGAACTTCTTATCACGCTTATCACGATGGGCCGTTCCCCTTACCTTAGCCACAGGAGCGGCAGAGGTTGCGTTTGCTCGTCCAGAAGAACGATTGCAGACGGGAATGAAAGTCGGCGGACGACTTGCTGGCGGCCTGGCCGGAGCCTCTCTGGGAGCAAAGGCAGGTGCTGCCATGGGTACTCTGATTGCTCCCGGCGTTGGTACCGTCATTGGCGGGGCAATCGGCGGGCTTGGCGGTGGTATTGCCGGGGCCATCGGCGGCGAATCGGTTACAAAATGGCTGTTCGCCAAGAAAGATGCCATAACGGCATGGGGTAAAAATACCGGCAAAGCGATAGGCGGATTTTTCACGGAAACGCTGCCGGACTTCTTCACAAAAACAATACCAAGTGCAGCAAGCAGGGCTGGAACTGCGATCTCTAACTTTGGAACAAAAATCGGAGACTCTATCGGTGAGTTTTTCACGAAAACAGTTCCAAACTTTTTAACGGTTCAGGTACCATATGCTATAGGTTATGCTGCTGGTGCTGTTAAGAAATTCTTCACCCAAACGCTTCCGCAAGGTTGGGATAATTTGTGGAGTTCTGTTGGTAACTTCTTTACACAAAGCATTCCAGCCTGGTGGACGGGAACAATCGTGCCGGCATGGAACAACTTCTGGGCATCAGTAGGGAACTTTTTCACTCAAACAATCCCTGCTTGGGCGACCGGTGCATACAACACGGCGGTAAACTTCTTTACCGTTTCAGTCCCGGCGTTCTTCACTGGCCTATGGGATTCCGTGTATGGTTTTTTTACAGAGACCATACCAACCTGGGCGACATGGGCTTACGAGAAGGCGGATGAATTCTTCACCCAAAAAGTCCCTGAGTTCTTTACCGGACTATGGGATAGTGTGACTGCCTTTGTGACTGAAAAAATACCGGAGTACGCAAAGGGGTTAAAGGACAAAATCAGCGGTTGGCTTGACAGCTTCAAGGACTGGGCAGGCAATATCTGGGACAGGGTAAAGTCTAGCTTTTCAGCCGGATATGAAGCTGGATCAGGCGAAGGCCTGAATGTTGCAAAGCACGCTTTTGGCGGCATTCTCACCCGTCCCCACCTGGGCCTGGTTGCCGAGGCTGGCCCGGAGGCTATCATACCACTTTCAGCTCGTATGAGGCCGCGGGCTCTGGAGCTATGGCGAGAAACCGGCCGCAGGTTGGGCGTGCAACAGTTCGAATTCGGCGGGTTTACGGCTCCAGTGGTTGTCGCGGGCGCAGGCATGGGCGCTCCAACGATCAACCTTAACTTTGACCTGGCCGGCCTGGTGGGACAGATAACGGTTCAAGCCCGTGAGGACCTTGACCAGTCGGCTGACCAAATTGCGGCCGTCATCGCGGCGAAATTGAAGACCATTTTCTACAATCTGCCCGGTTAGTAGGATTTTCCTGCTCAAATAGCGAAATGTAGCATAATTAATTAACGGAGGTGTGCTACATGGGCGTATTAGCAGGATTGATTGCGCTTTTGGGTATGGCCGGGGTGGTCGTTGCCCTGGTCATGCTGATTGTTCAGTTCCTCTTTAAGCGGGGGTGGACCAAGAAAAGGATTTGGACGGTAGGGGCTGTCTCTCTGGCCCTGTTCGTGGTTGGTGTGGTTATGGGGGTCTCGTCAGTACCCGATGGATACAAAGCTGGATACAAAGCGGGACAACAGGTGGTGAGGGATGAGAAAGTGACTACAACATCCCCCGCCCCTTCCCCAACCTCTACCCCTTCCGTTGAACCAGTCAATAACCAAGTGGTGGTTGAGCAACCCAAGCCTGGTAAAACGACGGAAGAAGCAACCACCGACAAGACCGCTCAAAGCGAGCAAAAGGATAAGGGCATAAACATACCGGAGCTTTTGAGCCAGGATTATAAGGGCATTGTCCAGATACTGGGGAAACCTGCCGAAGAAAAAACGGCAAAATCGGATGAGCGGATAGTTAAATATGCTCTGCCAGCCTTCGAGTTAGAAATAAAGCTGTTTTTGGATAAGCCAATATCCATAGACATTACCCCACTTAAAGAATACAAGTTCGCAAGCAGCACTGGTTATGCGATTACTGATGTGCCGGATGATATTATGCAGCTATTGCAGGACATGGGGTTTAGCAAGGCTTCTGTTACCGGAGAAGGAGACACCCCGGAGACACGATTATTTTCATATGTGGATTACGGTTCGCCATTGAGAGAATATGAAATCAGGGTGAATAGTGAAGATTGGCGGGCCGTGAATGAAGGCAAAACCTCAAAGGTAAGCTGGGTTTATATTAAGCTCATTAAAACGAAGTGAGTGCTGGCTTCTTAATAATCGGAGTGATGCATATGGATTTTTACCTCCTTTCCCCTGACGGCCAGGACCTGCACTTCCCGGTCAACCCGGGCGAGGTAACGGTCGAGGGAGCAAAGAAGATCGAGACGGTTTCAATCATAAATATCGGAGATGTGGATTTCCCCGTAGGCGACGAGCGCACGGGGATTTCTTTTAGCTCGTTTTTCCCGCGGGATTATGACCGGAGCTACTGCCAGTATGCGAGTATCCCCACCCCGGAGGAAGCCCTGGGACGGCTGATTGAATGGCAGACAAATGGGAAACCGATCCGCCTACTGATCACGGAAACGTCTATTAACATGCTGGTGCTCATCGCCCGCATCACCCACCGTTATGTAGGCGGAGAACCGGGAGATATCTACTATGAGCTGTCCATGCGGCAGTGGCGGGAGGTAAAAGTCAGGACTGCCGCCCAAGCTCAGGCCGCATCCCAGGGAGGCACAGCTACTCCGGCCACGCCCCGGGCCGACACCAAGCCGGTCCCGAAGGTCTATGAGGTTAAGTCTGGAGACACGCTCTGGAAAATCGCAAAGCTCCAGTTGGGCGACGGCTCGCAGTGGGAAAATATATATGCCAACAACAAAGCTACCATTGGGAGTAACCCAAATCTAATAATTCCCGGCCAGAGGTTGGTGATGCCTACATGATCAATCCTGGTCTTGTACCCTATGAGGTGGTCTTGGCGGATAAGTGGTTCCTCCGGGAGATCGTTGAAAGTATCACCATTGAGGAAAGCCTGGACGAGATTGCCGCCCGGGCTACCGTGGTGATGGCGATCACCCCAGACTTTCCGGGCATCGCTCCAGGCCAGGCCATGCGCGTGAGCGGCGTACCCTTCGGTGGTAATACTATGGTGGTCTTATTGAACGGGGTTATCTGGGAGTGCGATTCGGTCACTAGGGGGCAGAAGCACCTCACGGCCACCGTGTATGACCGGAGCATCTACTTGGCGCGGAGTGAAGATGAATACCTGCTTCCTGCAGGCCAGACAGCTACCCAGCGGCTCAAACAATACGCGGCAGACTGGGGTATCGCCCTGGGGCAAGTAGCTGACACCGGCGTGGCCCTGGCAAAGGCGGTTTACCGGGCGCAGCCTATCTACAACATGTTGCTCGCTGATTTGAAGGAGACTGTGAGCAAAGGCGGCGGGATGTTCCGTCCCAGAATGACAGGCACCACTCTGGACCTGGTGTCACTGGGGAGTAACCAGACAGTGTGGGTCATGGAAGCCGACCAGAACACCGAGGAAATCAACCAGCGGCGCTCCCTTGAAGGAGCGGTGACCCAGGTAAAGGTTCTGGGGTCTGCGCCGGAAGAAGGCCGGTCGCCCGTTCTCGCACTGGAGAAAGGCGAAACGGCGAAGTATGGCACTCTCCAAAAGGTGATCCAGGACCCGAAGATCACCACCGCCGCGGACGCGAAACAAGCGGCGAAAGAGCAACTGTCCGGCATTCAGGAGACCATTACAGTTACGGCATTGGATATTAACACCATCCGTGCTGGCGATAAGGTCCAGCTTAACGGCATGGACCTCCTGGTTACATCTGCCCGGCATAATCTCGGCAGCCCGGGCCATATGACCATAGAACTGGTATCCGAGGCTTATGTAAGGAGGCGGTATTATGCCAGCGGACCCGTATAAAGAACTGGCGGGCATGATTGAACAGCGGGCAGCCGGGCCCGCGTGCCGGGTTGCTTCCTCCCTGCCGGCCGAATTGGGCACCATCACCCAGACCATGGCACTGAAGCTGGATCGCTTCCGCCACGAGATTAAGGATTACCTGGTTGCCGATTGGGAGTTAAAGATTGAACTCCCGCAAGCCTCACGGGTTATAAAGACGGCTGCCCCCGTTAATACGGACGGCAGCGACATCCCTGGGAGTACCCAATATTCCAGCCTGACCAGACTGGATTTCAATGTACAGGGCGTGGGCGATCCGACCGCCACAGTAAAGTGCCACCTCAACCTAAAAGCGGGTCTAAAACCTGGCGACCGGGTGCTGGTACTCCCGGTGAATGGAGGGCAGGATTTTATTGTGATCAGCAAGGTGGTGAGTTAAATGCCTTCTCTCTTTCCAACTGAACAGGTAACGGAAACACTGGAGGAAACACAGACCAGCCAAGTGAAGTTTGGCGGGTCTTTTGTTTTTAACTTCGATAAAGGAGATTTTGTTCTATCCCCTACTAATAAGGTGGTGAAAGCGGATGGCGCCGAGGCCTATCGTCAGTGGGCTAACAAAACCTTACGTACCCCACGGTACCGTCATCCCATTTATTCGCGGAATTACGGGCAGGAATTTGAGGACCTATTGCGCCGCAATCTTACCCGGGCCGGAAATGAAAGCGAGATTAAGCGGATGGTTACCGAGGCGCTTATGGTTGACTCTCGCACGGCCACCGTAGGGGATTTCACATTCGATTGGCAGGATGACGCAGTCTACTTCACCTGTACGGTTACGACGGCCCAAGGGGAGCAGGTGCAAGTCTCCGGCCAAGCGCAGGGGGTGAGTTAATTGTCTGCTATTGTGCTACCTGACTTCCTTCAGGACGAAACCGAAGAACAGATCATGTCCAGGATGATTGCCCGCCTTCCTTCTGATCTTGACGTTTCCGAGGGGTCATATCTCTGGGATGCCCTGGCGCCGGTGGCGGCTGAGGTGGTCCAGATGAAGCTGGAGGCCAGGGAAATCCTTAAGCGGGCCTTTATCCAATACAGCTATGGGAACTACGTTGACGCCCGGGCCGCCGACCGTGGGGTAACGCGAAAATCTGCGGTTAAAGCCATAGGGCAAGTGCAGGTTACGGGTGCACCTGCCACCGCCATCCCGGCAGGTACCCGTTTTTCTACAACAGCCGACTTGTCCACTGGAACGCCAGCAATAGAGTTTGTTTCTACGGCCCAGGCCAGCATTGGGGCTGGCGGGACGGTACTGGTGAACATCGAGGCGGTTGACGCTGGCGCTGAGGGGAATGTTCCAGCCGGAGCAATTAATCAGCTTATGGTCCCAATCGCCGGGGTCACGGCTGTAAGCAATCTGGAGGCCACCAGCGGCGGGGCTTTGCAAGAAAGCGACGATGATTTGATTTCTCGCTACCTTGAGCAGGTCCAGCGGCCACCGGACACCGGAAACAAGAACGATTACATCCGGTGGGTCAAAGAGGTGGCGGGAGTCGGCGATGCTATCTGCATCCCGCTTTGGAATGGCCCGGGCACTGTAAAGGTGGTAATCGTGGATAGCACAGGAGCACCGCCGAATTCCACCCTGGTGCAGCAGGTGCAGGATTATATCTCTCCTGCCCCTGGGATGGGCGAAGGTCGGGCACCAATTGGGGCGAGCGTAACCGTCACGGCTCCGACTACGGTGTCTATAAACGTCACCGCCACTCTGACATATGCGGCAGGATATGACCCGGCGTCGGTCCGGGCCAGTGTAGAGGCCACCATTGACACGCTACTCAAGGGCCTAAAGATCGGTGAGGATGTACGTTATGCCGCCATCGCCAACGCTGTTTATGACACGCCGGGCGTAGCTGACTATTCGAACCTCTTGGTTAATGGCGGGGCCGGTAATGTGGCTGTGGCCGAAGATGCCAAGGCAGTGAAGGGAGTGATTTCATTGACATGATGACATCTACTCATGGCAAAGAGATGATGGCTAACTCCCCCAGGTATTACGAGGCAAGCCGGGTGTTTCAGGCTCACATTGAGGCCAAAGGGATAGAACTGGATGACTTGGACACCATTCTCGCTGATATTGAGGCCCAGTTAACTGCTTCTACAGCAACTTGGGGGCTGCGGTACTGGGAGGAAATGTGTGGTCTGCCCACAAATACGCAGGATTCGCTGGAAACCAGAAGGGCGCGGGTTTTGGCTAAACTACGGAGTTTTTCCTCAGCCAAGCGGTATGACATTCTCAATGTGATCAAGTCATTTGTGAAATCTGGCCGGGTGGATTTGGTAGAGCATGCGAGCGAATACCGATTTGTGGCCATCCTGGCAGCCGAGGCCGACGCAAACGTGCCGGGAATTCTGGCGGCTATTGAGGAGGCCCGCCCGGCGCACCTGGCGTTCAGTCTGATACTTGCCATCCTTTCAAGGATGGCCGTGGTCCATGATCGCATCGTGACCTGGCATGTGCCTGTAAAGTCCGGCATGCCATCCAGTATTCGCAGGCTGGACAGGCTTAACAGGAGTATAAACGGTAATTTCAGATTAAATGCCTCGGTATCCATCGCCCCCATCCCTGGGCTATCCGGGTGGACACTGGCGAATGGGCGGACAAACCATAAGACGCATTACAATTTCTTGGTGCCGCGAAAGATGGGCGAGATCAGGGCCATGAGTGTTTCCCCCGACTACCAGGACGCCAGGTATAGGCTGGACGGGCGGTTTAACCTTGATTATGAGGTCCAGGACAGCAGATGGTTCTTGAGCGGTGCTGCTACTATCGGCTATGAAGGGTACCTGGCTGGCAGTTTGCTTTTGAATAGTGCCTGGTCCCTGAACTTTGCAAGGTTCCTGGATGGAAAGGTCGTAACGACACCGCGTCATTATCTCGCCGGGTACGGTGAAGTTCCCCTTGAGGTCGAACACAGGCAGCTTGACGGGACGTGGAAATTGGGCAAAACGATGGAAACCCACCGCCTGGTATGGGTCAAATGGCGAGATGGGATTGTAATTGAAAGGGGGTTGGTAAGTTGAATGTTGTAACGACTGTCTATGGCCGGGAGGCAATGGCGAAAGCCCACGCCGGTGATGCCTCTTTGCCAAAAATAACACACATTGCCTTTGGTGTAGGCGGCGGAGCCGGTGTGGCGCCCAACCCGAACGCTACAGCATTAACTTCGGAGATCATCCGTAAGGCAGTGGCAAACCATACTTTCCCGGTTTCCACCACGGTGCGCTACCACGTGGATATTACCGGGGATGAGGTGGGCGGCGCTGGCATCAATGAGGCGGCTCTCATAGACCAGACCGGTAAGGCTGTGGCTATTCAAACATTCGGAACTAAGACCATCGAGCCTGGCGAAACTGTAGGGTTCGATTGGGATGAAGAATTCTAAGGAGGTGTGAAATGTGGCGGTTTTAACTGGCACTCCGGTTTACAAGAACAACGTCAGGAAGTTGGAACCCACCGACCCGGCCGCGCCGGAAACCTGGGACCCTATCCACCAGGACCTGATCAATAACGATGTTTATCTCAAACAGCAGGTTGATCAGCTTAATATCCAAACATCCCAGGGGGAAGCCAATTTTGCCTCTACCAGCGGGGTTACCGTAAACCATAACTTGGGCAATACGGCTTACATGGTAAACATTACCCCGCTTGCCGATACAGGCGGAGACCTGGGTGACATTTTCATTACCAAGGCGGCGAACGCTTTCACTGTTTATAACACGGGTGGCTTCACCGGACTTTTCCGGTGGCAGATGACCACATAGGAGGTGTGTGACGATGGCTATTATCCAACACGATCCATCGAAACCTAATCAGGCAGTAAGTATCGACCAGACCAATCCAGCCCGTTTGGTGATTGCGCCTTTTGCATTCCCGGGCGGGAATTGCCCTGGGGGGACTATTGATCTCACGGAACACCAAGGGGGGCCATCTAGGATTTACCTCGATACCGACGGTGCCATATCGACCGACCTGTATAGAGACCATTACTGGCTCCTTGCTGAGGCTATCCTGCCTGAGCGCAGGTACGATAACGAGCCTACCGGGCAGGTTGATGAGCATGGTCAGCCCATCATGACCATGGTGGAGCGACCGCTGGATTTGAACAATATCCAGATTACCGTATTTTCTTTACCGGAGGTGGCATAAATGGCAAACATCAGTAAGTTATCCCTGGCTGCCCTTCGGGACAGAATTAACGCCGGCACTCGCGAGGTGGATGTTGTCCACAATTCCAAGGGCGATGGAAGCGGCACTACAGTCGTTTCTAAAATGATTTATGTCCCAAAGTTTCGCGTTCCTGCGAGCCTTTGGGATAGTGGGGCCTTCCCTGCCGCCGACCTGAAGCTGGGCGGTTTCTTGATCGACAAATACCCTAGCAGCCAGCCGGACGCCACAAACATAAGCCGCGGCGCCACCTCTCCGAACACCCCCGGTCAGGTGGCGGCAGTATCTCAGCAGGGGGTTGTCCCCTGGACTGATATTGACCACACCAATGCTAAAACTGCCTGTGCGAACCGGAAGATTAATGGGCGGGCGTGTCACATGGTCACGATGAAGGAATGGGCTACCATTGCCTTCCTGGTCAGGCTGCTCGGACATGATCTGCGCGGGAACAACAACTGGGGCCGGGATTATCGAGACTCCGACTATTGGGAGAATTACGGCATCGCCGACCCTGTTGTGGCAAGCTATACGGCAAGCTATGGCAAAACCCATTCCAGGGTGTTAACGGGAAGCGGCCCTATCTCCTGGAGCCATAACGGGATGGCTAACGGCATTTTTGACCTAATCGGTCTTTGGGAGTGGCTGGACTTCGTGATCGACTGCGGCCGCTACCAAGCTATCAAGACTGCGGCCATTAACGATACCGACGGCATCACCGCCACAGACACCGCGATTGTGATCGACGGGGTTCAGAGCCCCGAACTGTGGCCGACCACCAATGGGCTGGTGCTGATTAAGGCCGAGGGGACAAATACCGATGAATACGTAATTTACGGTTCCTTCGTGAATAATGGCAACGGCACCTATACTCTGAGCGGTTGCGTGCGCGGCCAGAACGGCACGGCGGCCAGCGCCCATGCCAACGATGCAGTGGTGCAGCAGATCACCGATTACTGCGTCATCCCTGGCGGATGGACCGCCAAGGTGGCAGATGCCGGCCTGAACAATACAACCAGCCCGGCCACGTTTACTATATCCAATCTGGTTAACGGGCCTGGTTGCACTGGCCCTGCTGTAGGAGATGTGCTCCAGTGTCAAACAGAGCAGCTGACCATAACTGCAGTAAGCGGCAACAGTATCACTGTGAGCCGCGGCGCTAATGGCTCGACGGTTGCTGCCCATGCCCAGGGAACTGGCATAGCCAAGATATCTCCGCAAATGAGCAATGATAACCCAACGTCCACAGACGCCACTTATGGTGCTTCGCAATTCGCTAAGTTTCTGACGATGAGAACAGAGGCAGAACTGGCAGCCCTGGCACTCCCAGCGACTGTTTCCTCTGGCGGCAATGAGGAATGGAAAGACGGTTTCTGGCTGCGGAATTATGGCCAGCGGGCTGCCCTCCGTGGTGGGTACTGGAACAATGTCTCGTATGCCCGGGCGGGGTTCGCGTTGACCCTGTACAATCCGCCGTCGGGCACGAGCATCACCATCGGCTTCCGCGCCGCTTTGTCTCTGTAAATCTGAAATCTGATTACTGAAAATCTGATGGCCTCGCGGTAGCGAGGCCTCGGTTCCGAAAGGATTTGTTAGGGTATGGAGCAGAAAGAAAACCAAGGCCGGCCCAGAGATGGGACCTTTATTCTCGCCCAGAAATGCGAGGATATGATCCTTTACGGGTATAAGGCCTTGCAACAGTTTCCCAAGTCGGAAAAGCACACCCTGGCCGCCGAGATGAAGAAGTCCATGGTCAACATTCAGCGGCTTATCATCACGGCTAATTTGCGGTACTACAAGAAGAATGCGCTTGAAGAACTGGACGTAGAAAAAGCTGTCCTGATGTTTTACCTCCGACTATCCAGACGCTTGGGTTTCTTGTCGCCCAAAAAGTACGAGGTTTGGGCCAGCATGTTGGAAGAAATCGGTCGAATGATAGGCGGATGGTTTAAGTCCATCAGGAAGTAATTTTTTGGGGCCTGGACTGACAATGTGCGGGCTGCCCTCCGTGGTGGGAACTGGAACAATGGCTCGAATGCCCGGGCGGGGTTCGCGTTGAACCTGAACAATCCGCCGTCGAACACGAACATCAACATCGGCTTCCGCGCCGCTTCGCCTAACTGTGCCAGAAGGCGGGGTCCTATTGGGATAACGTCCAGTGCTTTAGGCAAAGGAGTTCAGGTCCCTGTCGCGCCGGAAGCCCGGCCGGCAAAAAACATAAACAGGCAGCTCGTGGCTAGTAGGTTGCGACCGTCATGGGCTGCCGCCCTTTTGGGGGTGATGCCAATAGCAAAAACGTATACCGACCTTTATCCACGAATTTATGACTTTGAGAACATTGAGCTGGCTTACATGAAGGCCAGGCGCACAAAGAGGTTTAAGAACGAGGTGCCCGAATTCTCGTTCAACCTCGAAAGCAACCTGATCCAAATCCAGAATGAGTTGATCTATAAGGCATACCGAACTGGGCGATATCGCTGCTTTTACGTGCATGATCCCAAGACCCGCCAGGTTGCCGCCTTGCCTTTCAAAGATCGGGTGGTCCAGCATGCGCTATGCAATGTGATCGAACCTATTTTCGAGAAAAGGTTCATCCCTGATAGTTATGCCTGCCGCGTCGGAAAGGGTATTCATGCCGGCGCGGATCGGGTGACACAGTTCCTGCGGGTGGCCCAGCGGAAATGGGAAACAGTTTATTGCCTCAAGGCGGACGTGTCGCAATACTTCCCGAGCATTAACCATGCTATCCTGAAAGCAATCATCAGGAGGCGCATTGCCTGCCCTGATACACTCTGGCTGATTGACGAGATTATCGATAGCGGGGGTGATGGTAGTGACTGCCCGAGAGGCCTGCCAATTGGGAACCTAACATCTCAGTTATGGGCCAATGTCTACCTGGACCAATTGGACCACTTTGTGAAGGAGGTTCTCCGGGAGCCTTATTACGTTCGTTACATGGACGATTTTGTTATACTGGGCGGAGACAAAGGGCACTTGTGGCAAGTTAAGCGTGAGATTGAGGGCTTTCTTGCCGGTAAGCTGGACCTGCGGTTGAATGGCAAAACCGGCATTTGGCCCATCAGCCAAGGGATAGACTTCCTTGGATACCGCATCTGGCCCACGCATCGATTGGTCAGGAAGTCGAGCATCAAGAGGATGAAGCGAAAACTCAAGGCGTTCCAGCGGAAATACCGCGAAGGCCAGATCGACCTTGAGAAGATCAATGCTACCATTCAGTCATGGTTGGGCCACGTAAGCCATGCCAACAGTTATAATTTGCGGCGGAAGCTGCTGGAAGCTTTTGTTTTAACTAAGGGAGGAGATGTCGATGACTGGAATGATGATGGCCCCAGGAGGTGAGGCCCGTGCCGGGAGCTGATATCGCGCAATACGGAATTGCGTTTTTCACGGTGGCTGGGCTGATCTATCTTGTAACCCAATGGTTCAAGCAACGGGGTAATCGAGAACTGTCAGAGGTAATCCAGAACAATACCCGGGCGCTGGAGCAGTTGACCACTCTGATCCAGGTAACAATGACCCGCCAAGAAGCTAAAATTGACGAGCTACTTGAACGGGCCAGGCGGTGATGGTCATGCGGGGATTTTGGAATGATCCTGATGGGATCACTATCGAGGACCTTGCGGTCCTTGCATCACTGGGGCTGTATGTCTTTGTTGGAGTAAAAATCGCCCTGGCTGGAGATGTCTCCGCAAATCAGGTCGATTTTTTCGCTGTCTTGGGATACCCGATCATTGCGGCCATTGCCAAAAAAGCCATTGAACGGATTGGGTGGCCTACGCTTGGGCGGCGGGGACAGACCGCACCCTATCAATCTCCGTACCTTTATGACGGATATGGTTACTCGCCTACCCCGCAACAGGCTTATGTCCCGAGGGATGAAGGCGGCGGCGAAGAACAGGCTGGGGCTGGAATTTCTAATAAACCCACAATTTGAGGAGGTGTTGTTGAGTTGAAAGTTTGTATCGATCCTGGCCATGGCGGGGGTGATCCGGGGGCCATGGGGGTAAACGGCCGGCCAGAAAAGGAGACCAACCTCAGGGTGGCCCTTTTTGTAGAGCAAGACTTAAAAAGAAGGGGCATTGAGGTTCTGATGACCAGGCGGGACGACCGGGATGTCGGTCTTTCCGAGCGGTGCCAAATGGCAAACCGCTGGGGAGCCGATATTTTTGTGAGCCTCCACGCCGACGCCGCTGGCGGGCCGAGCGCCAAGGGACACCATGCTATTCACAGTATCCATTCCAAGCCGGGGCAAGGGGGCAACAAACTGGCCAGGCTTTTGGTGGACCAGGTAACACTGGTCACGGGCCGGCAGCCCTTCCCCCGGG